>CABQMD010000018.1 GCA_902465145.1 uncultured Succinatimonas sp.
TTGCGCTCCTAGCGACCAAAGATGAATTTGAAACATACGTCGTTGGTGGGACTTAAGTCTTCTTTGGTGAAGTTGCCTGATCTCAGCTGCTCCCTGCTCTTTATTTTTGACATAAACACTCCTGATAAAAGATGGAAAAACGCAGATCAGATCAAAATTAAAGACCAAAATGATATGAAGACTGCATTTGCGTCGTCGAGATTGTCTTTACAGTTAATATCTTGAATCAAAACAGAATTTAATAATACCTGCATGACTTGACTCACGAACAACATTAGCAGAAACAAATCGATTTTTAAATTACCTTACATACAAATTTTGTTTAACAATTTGTTTATCAATTTATTTATCAAAAAAGCCGAAGTTTTTTATAACCTCGGCTTTTTCTTCAAACACTAAATTTTAAAATTCATCACGTCTTTTGGCTCTTGGGGAAGTAAATCCGCGTTCTGAGCGCGAACCGCTACGACGAGGACGATCATCAAAACGGCGATCGTCAAAATTGAATGAAGGACGCCCGCCTCGACGAGGACGACGCTCATCGTTTCTGAAGGAATTGAAATCCCTGTCGCGGTTAAAGCGAGGCTTGTCGGCACGATTAAAGTTGTAATCGTCCGTACGATTGAAATTGTCGTAACGATTGAAATTCTCACTGCGATTGCCGCGATCATCACGATCAAAACGACGACGAGGACGATCATGGAAATCCCGACGCTCACGACGACCGTGAGGAGGTTCTGCGGTATATTCGCGAAGCTCCAAAGGTCTGCCGCATACTCTGGCATCGGCAAGGATCTTCATGGTCTCTTCAGGCATACCCTGAGGCAAATCCACAGTGGTAAAAGTATCGAAAATGGAGATCTCTCCTATATAACGACTTTCGATATTGCCTTCATTGGCGATGGCACCGACAATCTGACCGGGCTTGGCTCCGTCACGACGACCGACTGCCAAACGATAACGCATCATCTTCATGTCAGGGAAATCGCGCAAAGGCTGAGGTTCAGCCGACGGTACGCGACGGCGACGATCACCGCGATCCCCCTTATCTTCCAAAGTACGCTGCATGGGCTCAGGCTGGCTTTCATCCAGGAACAAATCCTCATCCCCGCGGCACATCTTGGCCAAAGCCGCAGCCAGAGTTTCAGGCTCTATGGAATCATCAGCCAGTATTTCGGAAATCACCTCTTCATACTGCTCGAGATCACCTGCTTCTATGGTTTCAAGAACCTGATTCTTAAAGTTTTCAAGACGCACTTTGTTGACATCGGCTGCAGTAGGCATGGTCATGGGCTCTATCTTTTGATGAGTCATGTTCTCTATCATGCGCAAAGCACGACGCTCACGGGGAGAAACAAAAAGTATGGCCTCGCCCTGACGACCGGCACGACCGGTACGGCCTATGCGGTGTACATAAGATTCCGCATCATAAGGTATATCGTAATTGAATACATGGGTAATGCGATCGACGTCAAGACCGCGGGCGGCAACGTCGGTGGCAATGATGATATCCAAAAGGCCTGATTTAACGCGTTCTATGATCTTTTCACGCTGACGCTGAGGAATATCACCGTGCAATGCTGCACAGGAGAAACCGCGGGCCATCAGTTTGTTAGCCACGTCCTCCGCATCGGTCTTGGTACGCACGAACACCAAAACCGCATCATAAGTTTCAACCTCCAGAATGCGTGTCATGGCGTCTATCTTATGAGCTCCGGATGCAACCCAATAACGCTGGTGCACGGTTACGGCAGTAGCTGTCTTTGATTTAATTTCAACGTCTTCAGGTTTACGAAGATGCGATGTGGCAATGCGGGCTATCGCAGGTGGCATGGTGGCAGAGAACAACGCTGTCTGACGTTCTTCCGGAGTATTGCTCAAAATCCAGTCGACATCGTCGATAAAGCCCATGCGCAACATTTCATCGGCTTCGTCAATCACGGCAAAACGCAACTTGGACAGATCAAGTTTGCCCTGCTTGATGAGATCGATAAGACGTCCTGGAGTGGCAACCACCACCTGAGCACCGTGCCTTAAAGAACGGATCTGATTTTCATATGAAGCGCCGCCGTAAATAGGAGCAACACGAAAATCTTCCATAAACTTGGCAAAACTTTGCAAAGCTTCGGCTACCTGCAAAGCAAGTTCTCTGGTAGGCTCCAAGATCAAAGCCTGAGTAAAACGCTCATCGGTATTGATCAAAGAAAGAATTGGCAGCGCAAAAGCCGCAGTTTTACCGGTACCGGTTTGAGCTTTTCCTATAAGATCACGGCCCTTTAACAATAAAGGGATAGCCTGTTCCTGAATGGGGGTAGGACTTTCAAATCCCAATGCTTTGATGGCTTTTACCACATAATCAGCAAGTCCCAGATCTTCAAAATCGGGCAAATCTTCTTCATCAGCCAACAACGTACTTTCAGCACCGCCGGCACTTACCGCAGTCTCGGCCTTTTGTTTGACTTTATCCGTAACCTCAGGTGCAATTTCTTGCTGATCTACTTGCTGCTTGTCTGCCTGCTGCTTTTCTTCCTGAGACTTTTCCTCAACAATAGACTGATCCAATTCAGCCTTTTCTATTTCTTCAGACACTTAATCTTTCTCCGAACGCATCCTGTTTTGGATGCTGATTGATACCTAAGTGCTCGGTGCTCGCAAAATTCACACGATACACATACCACGCGCGGGCGCTGCTGCTAACGACGCTGCTGATGCTTTGACTTGAATACGCAGCGGATTAAACGATATTCCGCCAAGATCCCCGAACCCACCCTCGGGATCACTCCAAGACGCGCCCTTAACGGCGGCGTATTATACCCAAAAAAGGCATGTTTTAAGGCTATTCAGGCTAAAAATTGCCTTTTTTGCTTTTTTTTATTTATCAAAAAAATGGCGCTTCTTTCGGTCTAAAATGAAAAATTGCGAGTGACTTCAAGAGAAATACTCGCAAATCTTCCAATCCATATTTTCCAACGAAAAGGAGATAACCATATGGTCAAACATATAGTCACTTGGCAGTTCAAACCCGGTACTCAAAAAGAAGTCAAGGAGTTTTTAAAAGGTCTTGAAGGACTGATGGGAGTCGTAGAATGCCTGCGCTCTGTGGAAACTCACTACAACGAAAATGAAAAAGAAGGGATCACCGGAGCTCTTATCTGTCGTTTTGACAATATGGAAGATCTGGCAAGCTATGCACAGGATCCGCGTCATCTGGCCGTTGCCGCATTGTGCAAACCAATCAGAACTGCACGCATTGCCGTTGATTTTACTGAATAAAAATCAAAGCCCCGTATTTGGGGCTTTCTCATCAGGAGTTTATCATTATGGACACCGTCAAGCTCGGGATCTTGGGAGCTGGTAAAATTGCATCCGTCATGGCCGCCACCGTCAAAGCTTTAAACGCAAGCGGTGATAAGTCTGTAAAAATCGGCGCCGTGGGCTCAAGACAATATGACAAAGCTTTGTCTTTCATTCAGAATAACGAACTTGAGGACTGCCGCCCCTGCGCAGGTTACGAAGAATTATGCGCAGATCCTAAAATTTCTCTTATCTACGTCGCTACTCCTCACAACTTTCATCGCGAACATGCCCTATTAGCCATAAAACACGGCAAACATGTACTGGTAGAAAAACCTTTTACGGTAAGTTATGACGAAGCTCAGGAACTCTTCAAAGCAGCTGAAGAGAAAAAAGTTTTAATCACAGAAGCCATCTGGACGCGCTACCAGCCCATGCGCCAAATGATAGCCGCGGAACTTTCCTCAGGCATCATCGGCCAACCGCTTATGATCCATGCCAATTTGTCCTACCCCATATCAGCAAAAGAACGTATTGCCAAACCGGAACTGGCAGGAGGAGCATTGCTGGATCTCGGAGTCTACGCCATAAACTTTGCCGTGATGTTCTTCGGCATGCCTTCATCTTTAGAGGCTTTTTGTCATAAAAATGCCTCTGGAGTCGATATGCAGGAAAACATAACCCTTTCATGGGAAGACGGACGCATGGCATCCTTACAATCATCAGCCTTAGTAGTAGGAAACCGCCGCGGCGTGATCGAAGGCACGAAAGGATTTATGGAAGTCGACAATATCAACAACCCAGAAAGACTGCGCATATACGACTGTCAATACCAACTGCTTAAAACAGTGGAACGTCCGCCTCAGCTTACCGGTTTTGAATACGAACTGCGTGAATGCTGTGAATGCATAAGAAAAGGCGCGCTGGAGTGTCCTTCCATGCCTCACGACGAAACCCTGTCCATAGAAGGACTTATGGACAGTGCCCGTGCCCAAATGGGGATTTCTTTTAAGTAACTTAAGGAGTATGCGGTTTATCCTTAAGGTTTTCCGCACCTTTTTATGAAAATCAGTTTTATCGGACTTGGGATCATGGGATCGGCCATGGTCAGAAATCTTTTAAAAAAAGGCTATACCGTACAAGGATGGGCAAGACATCCTGACAAAGCAAGCGCTCTTGTGCAGGCAGGACTGAAATTAAAAGACAGTATTGCTTCTGCCGTTGCAGACACCGACATAGTATTTACCATGGTAGGAGGACCTGCCGATGTCAGGGAACTATATTTAGGGCCAGACGGGATCTTAAAACACGTTAAAAAAGGAACGATACTCATAGACTGTACTTCCTCAAGCCCAGCCCTTGCCGAAGAAATCTTCAAAACAGCCGAGCTTTCAGGTTGCGAAGCCTTAGATATGCCAGTTTCGGGCGGACAAAAAGGTGCCGAAGAAGGAACGCTGTCGCTTTTTGCTGGCGGGAAACGCGAAACTATGGAAAAAGTGATGCCGGTATTGGAAGCAGTATCAAAAACCGTAACTTATGAAGGTCCTGCAGGATACGGACAGCATACCAAGCTTGTGAATCAAATCATGGTGGCAGGACAGCTTGCTGGCATGTGCGAAGGTTTTGCTTATGCCATAGAAAAGGGACTTGATCTTAAAGCAGTTTTAAAATCAGTATCCCCTGGAGCTGCACGTTGCGCTTCTTTGGATCTTTACGGAGAAAAGATCCTGCAAGGAGACAAAAAACCAGGCGGTGCACTGCGTTATCTTGTCAAGGACTTGAAAAACGCCTATGCAGAGCTTGAAGGCAGCGGTCTTGATCTTGCCGTATCACGTCAGACCATGAAATGCTACGAGACGATGGAGTCAGAAGGCCACGGCGACGACGGCACTCAGGCCCTGACTTGGTTTTACCGCGAACACCGTAAGAAAAATTCATGATTAAGAAGGAGATAAGATGTTAAAAGTTTTATGCGTACTGCCGGTCAAAGACAGCCACAAACAACTTCTGAGCAAGGCTGGTTGCGGAAAATGTGAATTTATCTACAACGAACATCCTTCATCACTTGACAGCATTGACATTGTCATAGGAAACGTGCCTGCGGCCATGCTCAAAGGCAGCAAGGTTCAACTGTTGCAGTTAAACTCGGCAGGCTATGAGGCCTACACCGCAGAAGGAATAAGTCCGAAGGACATGCATCTTTGTAACGCCAGAGGAGCTTACGGTCTTACGGTAGGAGAACACATGCTGGCTCTTACCTTTGCGTTAGTTCGCAAACTCGAACTTTATCGTGACAAACAAAATGCCAAAGACTGGAGTGACTGTGGCAGCGTGTCTTCTATTGAAGGTGCCACCATAGTCGTACTGGGTATGGGTGACATAGGCGGAGAGTATGCCCGCAAAGTCAAAGCATTGGGAGCCAAATGTGTGATCGGTCTGCGCCGTTCAAATGCAGTAAAGCCTGAATATCTTGATGAGCAGTACACCATGGAAAATTTGGAAAAGGTACTCCCGCGCGCCGATATCGTTGCCTCGGTACTGCCGGGCGGTCCTGCGACTTCCAAGCTGTTTAATCAAGAACGTTTTGCTCTCATGAAACAGGGAGCATATTTCATAAACTGCGGCCGCGGATCAAGCGTAGATCAGGATGCCCTGGAAACAGCTTTGCGTAGCGGACATCTTGCTGCTGCGGCTTTGGACGTGACTTCTCCTGAGCCTTTGCCAAAAGACAGCAAGTTGTGGGACATTCCCAATCTCTTCATCACTCCGCACGTAGCCGGTAATTTCTTTTTACAGGAAACTTTTGAACGCATCATAAAAATTGCCGCCTTCAATCTTGATGCACTACTAAACGGCAAGGCTCTTAAAAACGAGATCGTTCACTGAACTTTAGGCAACTCATATGAAATATATAGAATTCGGACAAGGCAAGAGCAAAGTTTCCAACGTGGTTTTAGGCTTGATGCGCATACCCGAGCTTGGAAACGGTGAAAAAGTCGCTTCTTTGGTAAACGTTGCCTTGGACAACGGTATCAACATGTTGGACATTGCCGACTGTTACACCAAAGGCAAAGCGGAAACTCTTTTGGGAGATGCTTTTGCATATGACAAAAGCCTGCGCAACAAAATATATTTGCAATCAAAATGCGGCATAGTAAAAGATCCGTTTTACTACTTTGATTTTTCCAAAAAACACATCTTGGATGCAGTTGACGCAAGTTTGAAAAGACTTAAAACCGATCATCTTGACAGTCTGCTTCTGCATCGTCCCGATGCGCTTATGGATCCTGAAGAGATCTGCGAAGCCTTTTGTACTTTGAGAAGTTCTGGCAAAGTGCGTGAATTCGGGGTCAGCAATTTCTCCCCGTCGCAAATGAAACTTTTGCAATCAGAACTGGACGTACCGCTTTGTGCCGATCAGGTGCAGATGAGCATTTGCCACACAGTCATGATAGACGCAGGTTTCAACGTCAACATGGACAACGAGGCCTCCGTCATGCATGACGGCGGCGTGCTTGAACACTGCCGCATGCACGATATGGCAATTCAAGCCTGGTCAGTCATGCAACACGGTCTCTTCAAAGGAGTATTTATAGGAGATCCGCATTACCTGAAATTAAACGCAGCCCTTGATAAGATTGCGCAGAAATACGGAGTAAGCGCCACCGCTGTAGCTATAGCCTGGGTATTGAGATACCCCGGAAAAATGCAGGCAGTGATCGGTACCACCAAGGAAAAACGTGTTGCCGATTCAGCCAAGGCTTCGGAAATAAAATTAAGCCGCGAGGAATGGTACGAATTGTATCTTGCAGCAGGAAACGATCTGCCTTGATTTTACAAAGAGGCGCAAGATTTTTGATCTTCCGCCTCTTTTTATGCTCCGGACCTGCAAGCTCAATGTATGCAGATTTTCAGTCAGACTCCGGCTTTTTTCAAAGCTGCGTTCACAATCTCCTGAGCTTCAAGTTCGATCGATTTTAAGTGTTCCTCGCTCTTAAAGCTTTCCATGTAGATCTTATAAACGTTTTCAGTTCCGGAAGGACGGGCGGCAAACCAACCGTTTTTGGTAACTACCTTCAAACCGCCTATGGCCGCACCGTTACCCGGGGCACAGGTAAGTTTCTGCTCAATGCTCTCCCCTGCCAGTGAAGAAGCCTCAACTGCAGAAGGATCAAGTTTTTTAAGCGCGGCTTTGGCAGCAGGAGAAGCCGGTGCGTCCACACGGTTGTAGAAAGGACGACCGTATTTTCTTACCAACTCTTCATAATGCTCGGAAGGATCGCGTCCGGTAACCGCAAGCATCTCGGCAGACAGCAATGAGGCGATGATACCGTCCTTATCTGTAGTCCACACCGAACCGTCTTTACGCAGGAAAGACGCACCTGCACTTTCTTCACAGCCCCAGGCCAAAGCTTTTGAAAACAGTCCTGGAACAAACCACTTAAATCCTACCGGCACTTCATAGGCTTTGCGTCCCAAACCTTCAGCAACGCGATTCATCATGCTTGAAGACACCACCGTCTTACCTACCATGGCTCCTGACGGCCAATTCTTACGGTGGGTATAGATATAATTGATGGCGGCGGATAAATAATGGTTCGGATTCATCAAACCGCTGTGACAGACAATGCCGTGACGATCGTAATCGGGATCGTTACCCCAGGCTATGTCAAAATCGTCCTTTAATTTGATAAGTCCGGCCATGGCATAAGGACTTGAGCAATCCATGCGGATTTTTCCGTCTCTGTCTATGCACATGAACGAGAAGGTGGGATCAACGGCGTAATTCACCACTTTGATGTTTAACTTATATTTGTCGGCAATGCGATCCCAATAATAAAGTCCTGATCCGCCCAAAGGATCGACCCCCATGCGTATTCCGGATCCTGAAATGGCCTCCATATCGATGATCTCGCCTAACGCATCTACATACTGGCTTAACATGTCATGCTCTTTAACGTTAGGCAATTTGCAGGCTTTTTCGTAAGAAATGCGTTTGACGTCCTTAAGTTTGTTGCGCAGGATCTCATTGGCGCGGTTTTGCACCCATGAAGTGATTTCCGTGCCGGCAGGACCGCCGTCGGTAGGATTATATTTAAAACCGCCGTTTGACGGAGGATTGTGCGACGGGGTGATGACTATGCCGTCGGCAAGTCCTTCGCTGCGATTTTTGTTGTAATTCAAGATGGCAAATGACACCGAAGGCGTGGGAGTATAACCGTGATCCTTCTCCACTCTCACCTCAACACCGTTTGCTCCGAGCACCTCGACGGCCGTAGCCAAAGCCGCTTCCGAAAGTGCATGGGTATCCATACCGATGAACAAAGGGCCGGTGATGTTTTCTTTACGGCGGTACTCTGCTATAGCCTGAGAAATGGCCAATATATGATCTTCGTTAAAAGAACCGTTAAGTGAAGAGCCCCGGTGTCCTGAGGTTCCGAACGCCACCAAATTTTCAGGATCATCAAGATCCGGATGATTCAGGTAATAAGCAGCCATCAGACGCGGAATATTGATGAGATCCGCTAAACCGGCCTTTTGACCGGCACGCTCATGAATTGCCATACAAAACCTCTTAACTCCTCAAAAAATAAACTTACGCCTGTATCAGGCTCAAAATTCAAACTATATTTTAACCAAAGCAAAGCTTCTGATATTTGAAGCCGGCGACGTTCGAACGAAAAAAAAAACGCTGCATTGCTGCAGCGCCTCTTTTTTATTCTTCAGTATGATCACTGGTTTACGGCTTTTTTAAGCTCGGCACCGGCGCTGAAAGAAGGGGTTTTGGTAGCAGGGATCTCAATCACGTCACCGGTCTGAGGATTGCGACCCTCGCGTGCGGCACGCTCAGTGACCTTGAAAGTACCGAAACCTACGAGTTGTACGCGATCGCCTGCAGCCAGAGCCTCGCTGATAGAATCAGTCAGAGCCTGCAGCACAATGCGGGAAGTGGCAAGAGGCAGATTAGAACGCTTTGAAATCTGGTTAACGAGTTCGGACTTGTTCATCTTTTTTCCTTTCCATGCGGCATATTGCCGGCTTTGTTTTTCTCAGGATCTTTTATCCTGAGACTTCAGAATCGGGGTTCGTGATCGGGGCTTTAATTTCACCCGAAAAACGACCGCGCTATAGTATATCCATAATTTTTCAAATATCTAGCGTCTTAATGCCTTTTGTCGCATATACGTAAGCCTTTTTTTCTCATCTGCCGCCGTTGCGGTACTCCGTATTGAAAAATTAAAGGCAAAAATAGGGCAAAGCGCGTTTACATGCGCTTTGATGCTCAAAATTGGTACAATATGCGCCGCAATCTTCAGGGGCCGCGGGCCCTTGGTTTTTTTTACGGAGAAAAAAGTCATGGAAGAACTCCTTCGCCCTGTCAGAAGAGCGCTCTTAAGCGTCTCCGACAAAACCGGGATCGTAAAATTCGCCGCCGAACTTCAAAAGCGCGGCGTGGAACTGCTCTCCACCGGCGGTACCTGCAAAATACTGCAGGAAAACAATATCAAAGTAACCGAAGTATCCGATTACACCGGTTTTC
>CABQMD010000019.1 GCA_902465145.1 uncultured Succinatimonas sp.
TATCGTCAGGACCTGCCAAATAAGAGCTGTCTGCACTTCGCAGGAAACCGAAACCGTCAGGAAGAATTTCGATTACGCCCTCGCCGTAAATATCTTCTCCGGCTTTAGCACATGCTTTGAGGATCTGGAAGATGATCTCTTTTCTGCCCAAACGGGCGGTATTCTCGATGCCGTTTTGCTCGCACATCGCCACCAGTTCGGGAACCGGTGTGGTCTTGAGTTCGTTTAGATTCATAGATCGGTTAAGGGGTTAACAATTTACAAAGTCGCTTTAGACACCTTAAAAAAGGCAAACACCGCAGTCATAAAGGAGTGAATTCCAGATAGCAAAATGGGATCAAAAACGAAAACCTCCCTCATAAGAGGGATCCCTTTACGGCACACACGTACCTCACAAGGTAATTTGTCAAAGGTACGCCGACACCTCGCGCGCACGAATCGTTAAATCCGTATTTACGTTCATTTGTCTGTACCTATAACAGCGACGCTGGGGTTCTTACATCGGATCAATACACAAGCTACCGCATGGTGGCGAAAACCGTATGTGATTTGCAAACCGGGAAGAGAATTCATCCTAAAACAAAATAAAAATTTTGCAGGATCCCCGCAGATCTGGACGAAAGACAACAGACAGCACCTTGCGTCCATTGCAAGCGCTCATGCTTTACAGCCAAGCGGAACCAGATTCGATGTAATTTTAGCACAAACTCAGCCTGCGGAAACCGGTTTTTAGGGTTCTGATCTTACGGCAATAATTTTTCAAATCTTTGAAACCATATTCAAATGAAAAATGACGGCATCAGCAAAGTCTTCAAGACCTCATGACCTCAAAAGGCTTACCGGAACTTCCGGCATAATAACCGGCGATTTCCTGCAAAAAAGGGCTTGGACCGGTAACTTCCATCTTCCCAAAAAATAGACGTTTATCAGAATAACTCAAGCATAACTGCTCTACTGCACGGGTGATCCCTACATAGGCGAGCCTTCTTTCTTCGCTTATATCGCCTCTTGATTCTGAAATCGAAGATGGCAAAACACTTTTATCAAATCCGACGATAAAGACATATCTGAATTCAAGACCTTTTGATGAATGAATTGTCATTAAATTAACCGTATCAGGTACAGACTCTTGCAATCCGCCTTCTGAAAGTTCAGTGCCGGCTGCTAGGCTTACTGACGAAATAAAATTCAAAAGACTGTCTTTTGATGCATTCGCCTTGGATACTCTTTCTTCCTGTTCCAAATCATCTTCTTCACCGCTTTGTCCTGCAGCTTCCGCCTCAAATGACACCGCATTGCTGACTAATTGTTCAAGGTTCAAATGACGCTGATTATCGTACACACCTCTTTGCTCTTTTTCGTCTTTCAAACGGTAGTACTCATACAATCCGCTCTCTTCAATTACTCCTTTCACAAGCTCTGCCAGGGAAGACGAATTTTCTTTTAAAGATTTTAATTTTCGGATTAAATCCCCAAATGCAACAAGTTTTTTGGCAAGACTTGCCAATTCTTTAGGAGCTCCATTTTGGGTTCCGTACTCGCAAACCAAAGCAATAGCCTGCATAGCAGAACATTTTCTATCCTGTGCGATGCGCCTCAAATTCTCCACCACCTTCGGACCGAGTTTTCTCGACGGAACATTGATGATCCGCAATAGTGCCGTATCATCAGCGTCATTTAGCAAAATCCTAAGATAAGCCAGCGCATCTTGAATTTCCGCTCTGTCAAAAAACTTAAGTCCGCCGTATACGGCATAAGGTATGCCCCGGTTTGACAGTTCGCTTTCTATCGCTGCAGAAAGCGAGTTATTCCGGTAAAGTACGGCGATATCCCTTGCCCGCACGCCGCGCTTAATCATAGAAGCAATCATGTTGCCAATATTAACCGATTCAAAATAACCGCTGCTGTTATGCAAAAACTCCACCCTGTATCCCTGACCGTGTACACCGTGAAGCTCTTTTTGTATCAACCTGTTATCATTACCGCTGATCAGTACATTGGCTACATCGAGTATGTTTTGAGTTGAACGATAATTTTTTTGTAATGCAATAGTTTTAACCTGTGAAAATTCCTTGCCAAAACGTTGCATATTGGCAAAATCGGCACCTCTCCATCCGTAAATTGATTGATCGTCATCTCCTACTGCCAACACGTGAGTTTCTTTGCCGCTTAACAATTTCAAAAGCTCATATTGCATAACATTGGTATCCTGAAACTCGTCGACCAGGATCTCTTTAAACCTCCTTTGCAACAGATCTCTTAATTCGTCATGTGATTTCAACATTTCCAAAGTTCTTAACAATAACTCAGAAAAATCTACAAGATCCTCTTGTTTACAACTTTCTTCATAAACCGGATATACCCGACCCAAAACGTTTTGCAACTCACTTCTTGAGTTTCTTTTTCTAAGAAAATCATCAGCTCTAAGTCCTTTTTCCTTAAGCGTACTAATGGCAGAAGCAAGTTGTGCCGGTTTATATTCTTTTATATCAATTCCCAAATCCTTCTCTATGCGTTTGATGAGAAGTTTTTGTCCCTCAGTATCAAGAATGGAAAAATCAGAAGAAAGACCTGCCCGAGATGAGTAGGCACGCAAAAGACGCAAACACAGAGAATGAAAAGTACAAGACCACAGAGCATGGAGCACATTTTCTCCGACCAACTCTCCTATGCGTTGACGCATCTCTGCAGCAGCTTTGTTGGTAAAAGTAACCGTTAAAATATTACGAGCAGGAATATTTTCAACTTTAAGAAGCCATGAAACCCTGGATACCAAAACTCTGGTTTTCCCGGTACCGGCACCGGCCACGATCAGCATATTTTGCAAAGGAGCGCCGACAGCCTCACTTTGTGCATCGTTTAAACCTTTAAGCAAAAAATCAGAATCTGAAGTGGCCATAAAATCCATCACAAAAAAATTCGCAATTCTTCAAGTGAAGAAAGTTTAATATGCGGCAAAATCCCCAAAGCTTTGAAACCGACACATTTGCCGACAATACCGCCTTCAAGCCAGGCACACATGCATCCGGCCCCGACAGAACCTGCAACATCGGTAAACGGATCATCACCCACATGTAATATTTCTTCTGGATGCAGAGACATTGCTTTGGCGTAGTCATAAAAAAGGTCCGGATACGGTTTGCAACGATTGCCGCCTATATGCGGTCTTAAATCAAAATCAAAATACGGTTGAAGACCGCTTTTTTGTAGATCTGAATTACCGTTTGAAATTGCCGCTAAAGTATATTTTCTTTTAAGATCGCCCAAAAGATTAAAAGTTGATATCGGAACCTTTATTTCAGATCTTATACATACAAACTCGGAGGTAAGCGTTTTTGCCGCGTCAATTGAAAGTATTCTTCCCAGTTTAGCAAAACCGTCCATCAAGCAGGTCTGCCGCAATACACTCATATCGCCGGCACATTCAGGTTTTTTTCTCAGTACGGAAGCTCTTACTTCATCCCAAAAATTCCTGTTTGCAACTTCAGGAGGAAGGCGATAACGTTCCTGCAGTAATTTTGCAAAACGTTCTTCGGCACGATTGATCACAGGGACATTGTCATAAAGGGTATCATCCAAATCAAAAGACAATGCTTTAATACAGCCGATATTCTTATAAAAGATCACCTGTGCTCCTTTGATTTTATATGAGCTCTCGGGTGAGCTGCATTGTAAACTTTTCTTAAGTGTGCAAAATCCAAATTGGTATAAATTTGGGTAGCCGCCAATGAAGAATGCCCGAGCATTTCCTGAACCGAACGCAGATCAGCTCCGTTTTCTACCAATTCCGTAGCAAAAGAATGACGTAATTTGTGAGGAAAAATATCGATATTAAGATCTGCCTTTTGCGCCAGCTTCTTTAAATTCTGCTCAACAGCGCGTGTGGTCATAGCCTTGCCGTAACGACTCACAAATAAGGCATCATCAACCGGATTAAACAAAGGCCGTGATTTTAAATAAGCAGCAATACGCTCCCTAGCCTTGCTTCCCACCGGTACTATCCTGGTTTTGCCTCCTTTACCGGCTACGATACGAACCTCTTCTTGCTGCGCATCATAATCACCAAGGCGTAATGCCGTAAGTTCACTGACACGTAATCCAGATGAATATAAAAGTTCGGCTATTGCCAAATCTCGTAATTCCTGAGGAGTTTTAGCTTCAATATCCAGTAATTTTGCTAATTCAGTCCCAGTGAGAATTTTAGGCAGGGCTCTTTTGACTTTTGGTGCTTTGATAAGCTCAAAAGGATTTGTTTTAAGCCGTTCTTTCATGATCATAAAAGAAAAAAAACTGCTTAAAGCATAAAGATCATGAGCAACACTTGAAGAAGATAATCTTTGCGCTTCTTGTCCGAAATTAAATTCACGAGCCAAGATCCGCATTTCGGAAATTCCGACCTCAACCCATGACTTTATTTGAGGAGCTTGAGCAGATAAAACATCTACTGCTTTTTTCAACGCACGATGATACGATGCGACCGTAGCATCACTGTAACGTCGTTCATGTTCAAGGCAGGAAATGAAATCCTCGATGTCACTGTCAAGGCTCATGTTTATACCGGTAATATATCGATCGTATCAAACGATAATACTTCCCTCAAAAACCCGTACCGCATCTCCGGTCATCATCACGGGTCCTGAAGATCCGTCCCATGAAAGCTTAAGCTTTCCACCTTTTAACAATACGGTTACCGGAGATGCAACCCGTCCTTGTCTGATCGCAACGCATACTGCGGCACAGGCTCCTGATCCGCAAGCCAAAGTTTCACCGCATCCGCGCTCAAACACACGCAGTTTCATAGAATGAGTATCAAGTACCTGAGCAAATCCTACATTAACCCGTTCAGGAAAATCTTCGTGATTTTCAAGTTGCGGTCCCAAAATTTCAACCGGAGCTTGATTCACGTCATCCCAGAAAGTTACAAAATGCGGATTACCCATGGAGACAGCTCCGCCTTCTACGGTACTTCCGTCTTTTAACTGCAAAACATAGCTTTTTCGTTCAGCCGATGCTTTAAACGGTAAAGCTTCAGGAGAAAATTTCGGAGTTCCCATATTTACGGTTACGGTTCCGTCATCATTTATTTTTAGTTTAAGTTTGCCGGAAACCGTAGTAACGTTAATTTCTTTTTTACAAATAAGTCCGTGATCCAACACAAATTTAGCAAAGCATCTGGCACCGTTACCGCACATTTGAACTTCTGAACCGTCGGCATTGAAAATGCGATAGTGAAAATCGGCTTCAGGATCATAGGGAGGTTCAACTACCAAAAGTTGATCAAAGCCCACACCAAAATGTCTGTCAGATAACTTTTTTATAAGCTCTTTACTGAAAAAAACTTTTTGAGTAACGGCATTGACCACCATGAAGTCATTGCCCAAACCTTGCATTTTAGTGAATTTCAAAAGCATGGTCTTTTTCCTCTTTAAGATCCGAGATCGTCCTCAATGCGCTCCGCATCTACGCAAAATCTCGGTTCATTTTCTAATTTGAATTTTGTGAATCTTATTCGGGAATATTTTCTAATTCCCACATTTCTTCAAACTTCTGACGACGACGGATCACAGAGACTTTGTCACCGTCTACCAAAAGCTCGCAACTTAAACAGCGGCTGTTGTAATTTGACGACATACTGCTTCCGTAAGCTCCGGCACCGCGAACTGCCAAAATGTCACCTTGTTCTGCAGCAAGAATTCTGTCTTTACCCAAAAAATCATCGCTTTCGCAAATCGGTCCGACTACATCACAACAATTCTCTTCATCCTGAGGACGAACTTTGGCATTCACTATGGTCATATGCGCGTTATAAAGAGCAGGACGTATCAGATCGTTCATGGCCCCGTCGGTTACCAAAAAACGTTTTTCTCCGTTTCTTTTCTTGTAAATAACCTTAGCTGCCAAAATACCGGCATTTGCTACCATGGCACGTCCAGGTTCTATATAGAGCTCGCAGTCAAGTTTCTTAAAGCGCTCGCAAATCCCGTCAAAGAAATCATCAGGAGACGGCGGCAATTCGTTATCATAGGTAACTCCAAGTCCTCCTCCCAGATCGATATGTCCTATCTTGATCCCTGCTTTAAGCAATTTTTCGTAGAACGGGATGATCACGTCGGCAGCTTCCAAAATTGGAACCGAAGACGTCATCTGAGATCCGATATGACAATCTATCCCCTGCACACTTAAATTTGGATCTTTGTTCATCTCAAGATAAAGCTCATAGGCTTCATCTGTAGCTATACCAAACTTATTATTTTTCAAACCGGTAGAAATTGCAGGTAAGGTTCTGGCATCGACATCAGGGTTTATACGTAATGCTACAGGAGCTTTGAGACCAAGACGTTTGGCAACTCTCTTTATAGCTTCAACCTCTGCAGACGATTCCGCATTTATACAACGAATACCGTTTATAAGAGCAAACTCCAATTCATCATCCGTTTTGCCTACCCCGGAAAAAACGGTCTTTTTAGGATCTCCTCCGGCAGCAATTACACGTCTTAGCTCTCCTTCGGAAACAACATCGAAGCCTGCTCCCAGCTTTGCCATCAAATTCAGCACGGCCAAATTAGAATTAGACTTGACGCTGTAACAAACAAGATGAGGGATCCTGTTAAGTGCATGTTCAAATGCACGGTAATGACGTTCCAAAGTGGCTTTTGAATAGATATATAAGGGAGTTCCGTATTTTTTTGCCAGATCTTCGACCTTTACATCTTCTGCATATAAATTGCCGTCTTTAAAATTGAAATAATCCATCTTTCTGTGTAACCAGTTGTTATATATAATATTGTTGTAACAATAAAATGTCGGCAGTAATTCCGCACCACATTAAAAATTCTACCAATTTGTCATGGCTGAGCTTGGCTTTGAATCGATGCAGCCGTTTCGTTATTGTAAGAATTGTGCCCTAAATGGTTTTCGTTGTTTTGCCCGTTCGACGCAATGTGCAATTTTGCTCCGTCAGGAGGCATATATAAGGGGCCTTTAATTCCGCATCCTCCCAACAACATCAGCTCCAAGACGGCAAATACCAAAACTAATCTCTTCACAAAGCATCCTCCCGTCGACATCGGACAAAACCTACACCGGTCCCCTTTGGC
Organism: uncultured Succinatimonas sp.; assembly: GCA_902465145.1. Classification (GTDB taxonomy): domain Bacteria; phylum Pseudomonadota; class Gammaproteobacteria; order Enterobacterales; family Succinivibrionaceae; genus Succinivibrio. The sequence goes on from CABQMD010000019.1 coordinate 7,098, forward strand.
AAGCCGTTGCTAAAATAGCATGAAAATACCGAAGGTTGAGTTTTTTTTGGGACCTTATAAATCACATGCTGATTGAAAAAGGGTGTACCGATGAAAAATCCGGACTTAGAACAAAATACTGTGGCAAATTGAAATTTACCGTTCCATCCTGATCAGCGTCGTTTTGATGCGTGCAAAAACGATTAACCTCATTCACGAGATCTGAACGCGATCCACAATAATCACGGTATACACTTACCTCATTACGCTCATCAGCTACGTAAATATCCCAATGTCCCTTGATCTTAAGCGGTGCAAAAAAATACTGAGAAATTCCGGCTGAGGCACAAGACTCCACTGAAAACGGGACCTGCAGAGCATACTCAGGGCGCATGCCAAAACGTGTAAGCACGGTAATATCCAATCCGTTCATGCCGAACGGCTGGTGTCTGACAATTGAAACACCTCGACTGCCTGCGGCCTTTGCCGTATAAGTTTCAGCCCCTGCTTCAAAAGTATACGATGCTTCACGATCTGCCACACACCAGGAAAGCTCTCGAAGCAAATCTTCCAAATCATAACGGATCAACTCACTGAAAGTTTTCGAACAGGAAAAGAAATTTACGTGTTTTAAGAAACCTCTGTCTTCCTCGTCTTTGGCATTTTGACGCATGATGTAAGTCATAAGTTCAACTATGCCAATTCCGCCGTTACGAAAATGATGGCAATTAATTTCTCCCCAACTGTTAATCGTAACTGCGCTTATCGACCCCACGGCACAATGTCTGTCATGTCCCATGCTCAACACCGAACCTTCAGCAGGAGCATAAAAAGAAAATGAACGGTCTTCGGTGGCATCAACTTCAAAGTTCAAAATAACCAGACATTCACGAATTCTTCTGGTACGCGATAATTCTTTTTGGTCAACTTTGAAGTCATTTTCGTTAAAAAAAAGTCTCAACCGTTCGGATAAACGTCTTATTTTGGACGTATCCGTGCCGACAATTTCCCTGTTTTGCGCATAAACCACCGTTTCAGAACCGTATATGCGGTTATACACGGTCCAAAGCAAAGCTTCGGTAAGAGATCCTGAAACATAGATTTCCTTTTTATTCAACAATTCATAAGGATCTAAAGTTGCCGGATATACATGCCAACCGTTGCGACAGAGTGATTCTGAACCTGTATGAATAAATGTAAGACCTTTTTGGGTAACGGAGCCTGATAAACTGCGACTTAAATGCAGGATTTTTCCTTCATAAAGATCATATGCAGCGTAAAGTTTTCTTGATAAAACTCCTGCATCATCAGACGTAATTGCGTACTCAATACCATGACTTACGGAAAAACCTAAAAGAGCTCTGTAACTTTTAACAAATGACGAAAAAAGTTCTTGCTCAGTTTTAAGTACTATCTCCACATCATGTTCTTTAGAAATCTCTGCAAATTCAACTTCCCGCTGCTCCCATCCCCACAATGAGGACAAACGGCGTAACAAAGCTCTTCTTTGCGCTCGTGCTCTGCACTCCGGCATACTGCGTACAGCCTGTGCAATTTTTGAAAAAAAACAGCGTCTTACTAACTGCAAACGCTCGTGATCATGTGTACGTCTTAAATATTTGCTTACCCTGCGAAACATCAAACAATATGCATCTTCATTCAAGGCATAATGGGCTTGATTAAAAAGATTACGTTTGAATATTGTAGAAACCAGTTCTCCGGAAGGGTAATCAGCAGCATAAGCTTCCATGAGCAGACTTTTTAACACAGCCTTAAAAGGCGAATCTATACCCTTGTACAATAACCACAATCCAGATCCGAAATATTCAGAAGGAGAACTTTTCACTACACTTCCAAAATCAAACCAAAGCATTTCGTCGCCAAAGCCTGAATTAACTATGGCATGTGCCGCTTCTTTATAATTTTCAGCTTCTTCTTCGGGTGAAACCAAATACCATAAAATACAGCGACCGCAGATGTGTATGGAACTGCGGTAAAACTCATCTAAAAGAAACAAAGATTGAGCGCTTCCGCAATCTTCAGTATCCATAACCCCGCAAGAACCTGAGATAAAACGATCCTCCGGCGTAATAAAAAGATTAATTTCAGCGCCTAAAATGGCTGCATAAGCGGTGATAAAAGAACATTTTTCTTTCAATGCCGCAGTCTCGTCAGCTGGAAGAGTTGATTCGACACAAACCCACAAATCAAGATCAGAACTAACCCCTTGCCCGACTGACGAAGTGCTCCCCATGCAATACAAAGCTTTCACCGTATGTTTTCCGTGAGCACTGGTATAAGGATCGACCCCCAATTTCAACAACCAATCACGTTGAAATTCAGAAGGTGAAAAATTGTCGATACCGAACGGTACAGTCTCTCCGCGGTATCCAGGGATCTTCGGATCATTAAAATGCAAGAAAAGAGGAACAAGTTCAAAAAGTTTTCTAGTCCGTCTGTCCATGACAGACAAGGCAATCGACATACGTTTGGTATTAAACGCCATATAACGCTCGTACCTTGCAGATACTTCTTCTTTAGTAATAACCATATTGCATTGAAATCACTTTTTTTGAATATGAGAATTTTATACTATTATTGCCTTTATCCGCACAAAATCCGAAACTTGTATCCGCTCAAATTTTCCTAACTTTTCTTCTCTTGCTGACTGCGCAA
>CABQMD010000020.1 GCA_902465145.1 uncultured Succinatimonas sp.
TGTAAGCGTTAATTTCTTTTTGGGAAATACTCAGGGCTCTTTAATATAATTTTTGCCTAAGCAGCGTTTATATTCAGAAAAATTAAAGCAATGAAGGAAAGAATGCGCAAGGTAGCTTTGTTCGGCGCGACCGGCTCCATAGGTCAGAGTACGCTCAGAGTATTAAGAGCACACAGGGAAGAATTTTCGTTAGTTGCCGCAGCGGCGAATACCAATGTGGACGGAATGTTTGCTCTGGTTCGGGAATTCAGACCGGACATGGTAGCTATGCATGATGAAAAGGCTGCATTGGAACTTAAGAGACTTTTATCGGCAGAAGGACTTAAAACGGAAGTTTTGGCAGGTGAGGAAGGGGTTGAAAGCTGTGCTTCAGACTCGGGAGCCGATCTTGCCGTCTTGGCAGTAGTTGGAGCTGCAGGTTTAAAACCTGCATTATGCTGCGCAGCCTGCGGTCTTACGCTGGCTCTTGCCAATAAAGAAGCTTTGGTGATGTCGGGGCGGTTATTCTTTGATGTGGTTTCATCTAATCATGCCAAGGTACTGCCTGTTGACAGCGAACATAGTGCCATCTTTCAAAGTCTTCCTGAGGAATGTCAGCAGCACATAGGATACTGTAATTTGAAAGCTGCCGGTGTGCATAAGATCCTGCTTACCGGATCGGGCGGACCTTTTAGAGAGTTGCCTTTAAAAGATCTTGAACACGTAACAGCGGCGCAGGCTGTCAATCACCCTGTGTGGAAGATGGGCCCCAAGATCTCTGTGGATTCTTCAACCATGATGAATAAAGGGTTGGAATTTATCGAAGCCCGTTATCTTTTCAATGCTGACGACAGCGATATTCAGGTAGTTATTCACCCTCAGTCCGTAGTTCATTCCATGGTTTCGTATGTGGACGGTGCGGTGATGGCGCAACTGGGCAATCCTGATATGTGTACTCCCATAGCCAGAGCCTTGGCCTACCCGGGGCGCATCGATTCGACCGTAGAACCTTTGGATTTCTTCAGTTTAAAAGAGCTTACTTTTAAAGAGCCTGATTTTAACCGTTATCCTTGTTTAAAACTTGCAATGCAGGCCTCTTTGGAAGGTCAGGGAGCGACCACGGCTTTGAATGCGGCTAATGAAGTGGCAGTGGATGCCTTCCTCAAAGGTCGTATAGGCTATAAAGATATAGCTGCATGTGTTGAAGCCGTGCTTACAAAGTCAAACGACGGAGGAAGCGTGTATAGCTTAGATGAGATCCTAGATAAGGATGCACAGGCAAGAGCCTTGTGCAGACAGGAGGTTGAAAAGCGTTCATGATGTCTGCTCTTTGGGATCTGATTTTTTTTGCTGTGGCTTTGGGAGTTCTGGTTACGGTACATGAAGCCGGACATTTTTTCGCCGCACGAGCCTGCGGAGTAAAAGTTCTGCGTTTTTCCGTGGGATTTGGAAAGATCCTTTTTCAGAAAACGGGACGCGACGGCTGCGAGTATGCTTTGTCTCTTATTCCCTTGGGCGGCTATGTAAAGATGCAGGGAGAGAATGATGATGATCAAAGCGTCGGATCCTATAAGAGTAAAAGCGTCGGTAAGAGAGCCTTGATCATCGCAGCCGGACCTTTTTGCAATATTCTGCTGTCTTTTTTATTGTTTACCGCCATCAACATGGCCGGAGTTTCGGTATTAAAGCCGGTAATAGGTGACGTGATCCCTGGATCGGCAGCCGATAAATCCGGGATCGTCAGCCAAAGTCTCATTACCGAAGTTGACGGCAAAGAAGTGCGTTCCTGGGGAGAAGTTATATTAACACTGGGTCTTTCAGATGAAAAAGGTGAAGTCGAGCTTACCACCGTACCTTTTTTAGGCCGAGGGCAAAGCGGTGAGTACAGACTGCAAATTGAAACTCAAAAAGATCTGTCAAACGCATCGAACTTTTTAGAAGAGTTGGGGTTTAGGCGTATGTTCGGAGAAGTTTCCGGAAAATTCTCAGCCGTAAAACCAGGATCTCCTGCCGATTTGGCCGGAATACGTGCAGGTGACGAAATCGTTTTTGTGAACGGAAAGGAAACTTCAGGATGGTATCGAGTGTACGATGCCATACGTTCAAGCGCAGGTGACAGACTTTCTCTTGTGGTAAAAAGGGACGGACAACTCTATGAAACCACGCTTATACCTGAATTTATCAAGGTAAAAAACGAGCGCAAAGCCGTTCCCGTAATAGGAGTCATGGCTCAAACAAAAAATGTTCCTGAGCTTGTCGATGAATTAAAATACGGTCCTGCCGATGCTCTTAAGAAGGCTTTTTCCGATACTGTCAACATGTCTACCTTGGTTATAAAGGCCGTATCTTCGATGTTAAGCGGGGCAATTTCTGCAGAAAATGTTTCAGGTCCCATATCCATAGCCAAGGGAGCTGGTGAAAGTGCTGCGGCAGGCGCCGTGGCCTTCCTGAGTTTTTTGGCTGCTATTAGTGTAAACTTAGGTATTCTGAATTTGCTGCCTATTCCGGTATTGGATGGCGGCCAACTGGTATTTATCGCTTACGAGGCGCTGTTTAGACGCGCTCCAGGACAGAAAGTGCAGCGTATGCTTACCGCCATAGGATTAGGCATACTGCTGACACTGATGATCTTGGCGGTATTCAATGATTTCCGCGGTCTTTAAACGCCGCAGGACATAGCAACGACAAGATGAACATGAAGAATTCGATTGCAAAGACGGCGCTGGCTGTTACGGCAGTGCTGGGTGTTACAGTTTGTTTGCAGAACGCGTGGGCGGCTACTGCGCAAAACACCGTAGTGAATAATATTCAGGTTCGCGGTTTAAACCGTGTGACTCGCGGTGCGGTCTTGCTGGCCCTGCCGATTAAACCGGGGGATGCCGTCACTCAGGAGAACGTGGCTCGTTCTATGAAACAGCTGTATGCTACCGGAGATTTTGACGAGGTCAAACTTTCTCAGGACGGCGGCACTTTATATATAGATGTGACTGAGCGTCCCACCATTGCCGGTGTGCAATTTTCAGGAAATTCCAATATCAGCGATGACAATCTGCGTCCTGTTATAGAGCAGCAGGGATTGAAAGAAGGTGAACCTCTCAATACCAGGGATCTGTCGCAGGTACAAAAGTCACTTGAGGACTTCTATCACGGCGCAGGCATGTACCAAGCTCAGGTAAAACCGGTAGTGACAGTATTGCCGCGCAATCGAGTGAACGTCAAGCTTGAATTTTCAGAGGGGATCTCTGCTGAAATTCAGCAGATTAACATCGTCGGTAACAAAGCTTTTGACGATTCGACTTTGCTTGCTCAGATGCAGTTGCGTGATGACGTGCCCTGGTGGAACTTTATGTCAAACCAGAAGTATGACGTCCAAAAGTTCCATGCCGATCTCGATGCTTTGCGTTCGTATTATTTAAATCACGGTTACCTTAAATTCAAGATAGAAAATACCGCCGTGGAAATGACCCCGGATAAAAAGGGTCTTTACCTTACCATTGTCATCAACGAAGGCGAACAATATCGCGTCGGTAAGTCTACGGTACAGGGAAACACTTTAACCTACGGTGAAGGGTTGACCTCTCTTCTGTCCTTAAAAGAGGGAAACGTCTATTCTCAAAACGAGGTTACGGATAACGAGAAGATCTTAAAAGATTATCTCGGTAAGTACGGATATGCCTATTCTGAGGTTAAAGCCGTTCCCACCTTCGATGATAAAGAGCATAAAGTGGATTTGGCTTTCAATGTCGAACCCGGATCCCGTGTTTACGTCGCTCAAATACAGATCTCCGGCAACGATACCACCGATGATACCGTGATCCGCAGAGAGATGCGTCAGATGGACGGAACCTGGCTTTCAAATGAAGCTTTGGAAACCTCAAAGACCAGACTCAATCGTACCGGTTATTTTGAAAGCGTCGATATCGATATGCAGCGCTCCGGTACTACCGCTGACGTGGTGACGCTTGATACCAAGGTCAAGGAACAGCCTACCGGCGCTATTCAGGGCGCTATCGGTTTCGGTACAGATTCAGGTCTTTTGCTTTCGGCATCGGTATCGCAGTCCAATCTCTTCGGTTGGGGCACCAAAGGCGTTATTTCTGCCTACAAGAACGATTACCGCAAGCATATGGAACTTGCCTACACCGATCCTTATTTTACGGTGGACAATATTTCCTTAGGCGGTCGCGTTTACCTCGATCGTTATTACGGCGACGATGATGACGTGGTGGATTATGACAACCGTACCATAGGTATGGAGATAAATTCAGGTTATCCTCTGGCTGAAAACTGGAGAGTAGATTATGCAGCAGGCTACGAAAATTCCCGCATTACCAATACGGGTAGACGTTTCCAACAGGCAGATCTGTTCTGGAAAAAATACAGCTCGGATCCTGACAATCGCACTGCCACCTTTAACAACTACAATCTTACTTTCTCGCTGACTCATAATGCATTAGACAGAGCAGTGTTCCCTACCGACGGCAATAAACAGGTGCTGACGGCCATGGCCACGGCTCCGAATTCTGACAATCAGTATTACAAGTTTACCGCCGAGACCTACCATTTCTATCCATTTGACATAGATCATCTGTGGGTGTTTTCCGTTCGTGCCAGAGCCGGGTTTGCCGACGGTTACGGTGATGATGAGAGATTACCTTTCTTTAAGAATTTCTATTTGGGAAGTTCAAGCTGGTTGCGCGGTTTTGACCATAACAGCATAGGTCCTAAAGCCATCTATTACAGAAGGCTTGACGGAGAAACTTCTCAGACTTATGACAAGGCCCATGCTTACGAATCGTCGACCTCGGTGGGAGGTAACGCTTTCTGGGCGGCTTCTGCTGAAATGTTTGTACCGACACCGTTGGTGCCCGAGGCATATAAGGCATCGGTGCGTACTTCTTTCTTCTATGATGTTGGCGCGCTTTGGGATACTCACGGTGACGATTATTATTACAATTCCAACAAAGCCGGTGATTACCGTGCTTCAGTCGGCGTGGCGTTTACCTGGGTTTCACCTATAGGCCCTTTGTCGTTCTCTCTTTCCAAGGCTGTCAAGAAGATGGACGGGGATGATACCCAGTTCTTTACTTTCGATATTGGCGGTACATTCTAGTATCGGGACTTTCAATAAGTTTCGTGAATAAAACAAGGTATTAAATCAAAATGATTAAGAAATTTGCAATGGTTGCAGCACTTGCCGCTGCGTTTAGCGTGAATGTTCAGGCTGCAGAAGACAAGGTTGCCGAAGCATCGTCTTTCATAGGCGTAATCAACATGCCGCTCATTATGAATGACATTCCTCAGGCAAAGACTTCTAAAGATGCTTTGCAAAAGGAATTCGGACCGCGTCAGGCTGAATTGCAGAAACTTGAGACCGACGGCAAAGCTTTGCAGCAAACCTTGCCCACCTTAAAAGGTGATCAGTTGGTCGACACTCAGCGCAAACTTGCACAGATGCAGGCTGATTTCAATCTGAAGATGCGTGCTTTGCAAGAAGATCAGCAAAAGCGCGTGCGCGAAGAAGAAGTGAAGCTTGGTAAGATGGTTCAGGAAGCTATCGATGCCATCGCCAAAGAGCGCGGTTTGCAGCTGGTGGTTCGCGGTGAGGCCGTGGTATTTGCTACCAAAGCCGTGGATATTTCCGGTGAAGTAATAAAGCGCGTCAGCAAGCAAAGCGGCAAGGCTCCTGCCAAGAAGTGATCATGCTGTTAAAAGATATAGCTGCGGCCCTCGGGGCCGAACTTCACGGTAATGCGGATCTTGAAATACGCAAGGTAGCCAATTTGGTCACGGCCGCTGATGACGAACTGAGTTTTTTGTCAGATCCGCGTTATCGGAAGTCTTTGGGTGAAAGCCATGCCGGCGCCGTAATCGTGCGCGAAGATGATCTGCCTCATTTAAGAGACGGAGCATCGGCTTTGGTGCTTAAAGATCCTTATCTCGGTTTTGCACGTGCCGCACAGCTTCTGGATTCCACTCCTCCCGTTGCAGAAGGTGTTGCAGATGATGCAGTGGTTGAAGACGGTGCCGTCATAGGAAGTAATGTTGCATTGGGACACCATGTCACCGTTTTACGCGGCGCCAAAATAGGTGACAACGTGCAACTTGCAGACGGAGTGGTGATAGGGCGCAATGCGGTTATCGGAGACTTTACCAGAATATACTCAAATGCCGTTGTTTATCACGATTGCGTCATAGGCAAGCATTGTCTTATTCAGTCAAATACCGTGATCGGCGCAGACGGATTCGGATATGCAAACGATAAAGGCGTGTGGGTTAAAATTCCGCAAACCGGACGCGTAGTGATAGGCGATTTTGTTGAAATAGGTGCTTGTACCTGCATAGACCGTGGAGCCATTGACGATACCGTTATAGAAAGCAACGTGATCATAGACAACCTCTGTCAGATAGCGCACAACGTGCATATAGGCACGGGTACGGCCGTAGCCGGCGGCACAACTTTCGCCGGATCCGTTACCATCGGCAAGTATTGCATCATAGGCGGTACTTCAGTATTCAACGGTCATATCAAGATCTGTGACGGTACCACCATATGCGGTATGAGCATGGTTATGCGTTCAATCGACAAACCTGGTACTTATGCATCTGGCATCCCGGCGCAGACCAACAAAGAATGGCGTCTTACCGCCGCCAGAACCATGCATATCAATGAGATGTACCATAAGCTTGAAGATCTTTCTTCAAAGGTGCAGGAACTCGAAGCAAAACTCAATAAGGCATAATTTAAAAATTACACAGCATTCAAGCAGGGGGAAAAAGTGACAGAAGCAAATGAAATAACAGAGAAAAAGAATACGTTGGACGTCGAGCAGATCATGAATCTGCTTCCTCACCGTTACCCTTTTTTGATGATCGACCGTGTACTGGATTACAACATTACCGGTGAACATAAAACCTTGAAAGCCGTGAAAAATGTAAGTTTCAACGAACCGTATTTTCAGGGACATTTTCCTGGTAAGCCGGTAATGCCGGGAGTACTGATCCTCGAAGCCATGGCGCAGGCTACCGGTATTCTGGCTTTTACCATGGTGGGAAAACCCAAACCCGGTGAGCTTTATTATTTTGCTGCGATAGACAATGCCCGTTTTAAGCATCCTGTGGTGCCCGGATCAGCTTATCATTGAAGTTGAGTACTTTAAAGAAAGACGCGGAATTGCATCATTCTCAGGTGCAGCTTACGTTGACGGCAAGCTTGCCTGTAAAGCGGATCTCATGTGCGCCAAGCACTGATTGATAATTTTGGCGTAACGGAATTTGAGTCCCGTTAACTTGTCGCATCGCGTTTTGACAGGATTATAAGCGGGTAAAACATAGCAGAATAAGGGATAAACAGTGACAGAGATCAACGCATCTATCGATCCTACCGCTAAGGTGGGACCTGAGGTACAAATCGCTCCAGGCGCCGTGATCCGCGAGCACGTGGTGATCGAAGGTAAGGTGAGCATAGGTGAGGGAACGGTGGTAGAGCCGTTTTGCGTGATCCGCGGGCCTTGCAACATAGGCAAACGCAATCACATTTATCAGTTCTGCTCCATAGGTGAGGGATGTCAGGATCTTAAATACCGGGGCGAACCTACCACTCTGACCATAGGTGATGACAATACCATTCGCGAACATTGCACCATGCATCGCGGTACGGTACAGGGAATTGGAACCACCACCGTCGGCAGTCACAACCTGTTTATGGTCAATACTCACGTAGCCCATGACTGCGTGATAGGAGATCATTGCATATTTGCCAATAATGCCACCCTTGCAGGTCACGTTTCCATAGGCGATTATGTAATTTTCGGAGGGCTTGCCGCCATACATCAGTTCGGCCGCGTCGGATCGCATGCTTTTGTAGCCGGTATGGCCGCGCTCAATATGGATGTACCTCCTTATGTCATGGCAGCAGGACATTATGCAAAGCCTTTTGGTATTAACAAGGTGGGTTTGCAACGCCGCGGTTTTACTCAGGAGGCCATTCGAGCCATCAGTCATGCCTACATGGTGATTTACAAACATCATCTGACCATAGAAGAGGCTTTGACCGAACTTGAAGGTATGGTCGCAGAGCATCCTGAGATCCAGCCTCTCATCGATTTCATCAAGCAAAATGGCCGCGGGATCATCAGATGAATCTGAATCCGCATCTTTACGCCATCACCGCAGGTGAAATCTCCGGAGATACTTTGGGCAGCGGGCTGATGCATGCCATAAAAAGGCTTGATCCCAAAGCTGAATTCATCGGTATAGGCGGTCCCAAGATGATTGCCGCCGGAATGCGTTCTTACGCCGATATCAATACCTTGTCGGTAATGGGAATATCAGAGGTACTGTCTCACATTGTACCCATATTGAGAATAAGGCACAGAGTCGGTAAGCTGATTGCAGCCGCTCGTCCTTGCGTGATGGTCGGGATAGATTCTCCCGATTTCAATTTAAGTTTGGAACGCAAGTTGCAATCCTTAGGGATCCCCGCAATTCATTATGTCAGTCCTTCAGTATGGGCCTGGCGAGAGGGTAGGCTGAAAAAGATCAAAGCTTCATGCAGTGAAGTTTTGTGTCTTTTGAAATTTGAAAAAGATTTCTATGATCAGCGCGGCATGAAGGCTGCTTATGTGGGGCATACTCTTGCCAATGCCATTGCTCTTGACAATGATCAGGAAAGTGCCCGCGAGCGTATAGATCTTTATCGAACCAGCATTGAGCAGATCAAAGGCAAAGTAATGGGGATCCTGCCCGGATCAAGATCCGGAGTCATCGAACACATGTTGCCGGTATATGCTCAGGCAGCGCGTTTGGTGCGTAAACAGATGCCGGACACGGTATTTATAAGTACGGTGCCCACTTATGAGCTTGCCTCAAAAGTTAAGGATCTTTGGCTTGAGTACAGCCCTGATCTGTCGCTTACCGTTTATGTAGGCAGTACCCGCGACGTGATCGCCTCATGTGATGCCCTATTGCTGACTTCCGGTACCGTGGCTCTTGAAACTATGCTTATCAACCGTCCTTTTTGTGTTGCTTACAGGGTTTCCGCATTAACGGCCGCCATAGGCAGGAGACTGCTTAGGATCTCAACTTATTCACTGCCTAATCTTATTGCCCGTACTACCTTGGTACGTGAATTTATTCAGGAACAGTGTACTCCCGAGGCTTTGTCCCATGAGATGCTTCAGCTTTTGCGTTCTGACAATCTGGTGATGAAAGGTCAGTTCAGATCTGTTCATGAGCAGATGCGTATGCCTTCTGATTCAATTGCCGCGCAGGAAGTGATGCGTGTGATAGGACGTGACTTAAGCAAAGCAGAGAAAGCCGATGCGGGGGTTGCCGATCCCGTTGCAGATACGGAGGATGTCGAGCCTCAGGTGACTTTACCAGATCCTGATGATATCAACGAGCCTGATTTGAAGGCCGAACCGGTATTTGATTTGCATTTAGGAAAGGATCGCGAAGGCGGTAAATGATTAAAAAAATTGTTTTCCCTCCTTTTGAATATCCGCTTGATCCTACTTTGTACCCAGTATGCGGTGTTGATGAAGCCGGTCGCGGACCTTTGATGGGAGACGTAGTCGCAGGATGCGTGATCTTGGATCCTTCACGTGAAATAGAAGGTCTTGACGATTCAAAAAAGTTATCTGAAAAAAAACGCAACTTGCTTGAAATCGAGATTAAATCCAAAGCTTTGGCTTGGGGGGTAGGTTCGTGCTCAAGTGAAGAGATCGACAGACTTAATATACTTGAAGCCTCCATGGAGGCCAT
>CABQMD010000021.1 GCA_902465145.1 uncultured Succinatimonas sp.
TTTTATAGCACCTTTCGTAAACGCAGAAAAACCGCAATATCTGGTAGTGGAAGACAAATTTCCAGGAGGACGTCCGCCGCTTGAACATGCCGGGGTGATCTTTACCAGCGGGGAAAAAGTTGATCTTTGTGAACGTATGAAGGTTACTACCTGTTTAAATCCGCTGCACACTGCTTTGGCCGTATACGGTTGCCTGTTAGGCTATGATCGCATTTGGAAAGAAACCGAAGATCGCGAATTGATGAAACTTGTAAACATCTTAGGCTACAATGAAGGTTTGCCTGTAGTTGAAGATCCTAAAGTTCTAAATCCTGAAGATTTCTTAAAAGAAGTTATCAACGTGCGTCTTCCCAACCGCTGTCTTCCAGACTCTCCGCAACGTATTGCAACCGATACTTCGCTGAAAATTCCGGTTCGCTTCGGACAGACACTTAAAAATTATCAAACACACGGTCTTGATTCGTCAAAACTCATCGCCTTGCCTTTGGCGATTACAGGATGGTTGCGTTATCTCATGGCAATTGACGATCACGGCTCTCCTTTTGAGCTTTCCGATGATCCCCAATTGCCGCAATTGCGCGGATATTTAAAAGACATAAAATACGGTTGCCCAGAAAGCGTACAGAACAGATTGCATCCCATACTAGAAAATGAGGCACTCTTCGGCGTTAATCTCTATAAAGTCGGACTCGGCTTAAAAATAGAGCAAATGTTTAAAGAGCAAATCTCAGGTCCAGGGGCAATACGCGCTACCTTGATAAAATATTTGGGTACAGACAGGACTTAACCTTTTCAAGTGCTTTGAAAACTTTGCCGCAGTCTGTTTTAGAGTGCGGCTTTTTTGATTTTATTGAAATTTAACCGTTAAAAAAATATGGACAAGAAACTGCTTCCAAAGATGGAATTCAGTCTCGGACGCACCATGGCGTCCCAAATCTACGACTTTTTACGAGTTCAAATCGTGTCGCGCATGCTGCCACCAGGAACCTCTCTTTCCGAGAATGAATTGGCAGCTCATTTCGGCGTCTCACGCAACCCCGTACACGAAGCTTTGGCAAGATTAAGTCAGGGGCAACTTATCGACATCATGCCGCAGAAAGGTACTTATGTAAAAAGGATTTCCGTAAAATCTTTGTACGAGATCTGTTTTTTACGTTGCGCAATAGAATGCCAGTCCGCTCGTTGTATTTCCAGACTTTCCAAAACTTCTTTCCAAAGCATTTTAAAAAAACTCAGAAGCTGCCTTAACAAACAGGAAAAATGTTGCGGAAAACGCAATATGAACTCTAAATTCATAGAACTTGATGACGAATTTCACAGTCTCATTTGCTCATTTTCTGGAACATCCATGGCTTGGGAGGTCTTGCAAAACGGCAAAACCAACCTGGATCGCATACGCTATATATCCATGGATCATATTTCTTCTGTTGACCATCTTTTTAAAGAACATCAGGAGATCTTCAACGCGGCATCAGAATTAAATATAGACAGGCTTTGCTCGTTGCTTGAGCGTCACGCCTACGAAGTGACCACTACGTATAAAAAAATACGAGCCGAGAATTCAGATTGGTTTATAGACGACGAGCCCGACTCATCAACAATTGCACAACCTTTGGGAAAATAATTGACAGAATTTAGGATATAACCGTCATCGATGACGGATTAAAGTTTAAAATAAATTGAAAGTTCAAAAATTAAATCCTCCCATATGAATACTTTGGAGGATAATTACAAAGAGAAGCCTGCTCACTTCATAAGCAGGCTTAATTACCTCAATCGTCGTAATTTATATAATCTACTTCGATGATGTCGTAAGTTACGGTTCCCTTCGGGATCACGATATCGATCTCATCATCTACCATCTTTCCCATAAGACCGCGGGCAATGGGGGTCTTATACGAAATAATATTACGACTGATATCAGCTTCATCCTCACCGACAATACGATAAGTAGTCTGCTTGCCGTCATCAACATTTTCTACGGTTACCGTAGCGCCGAACATTACCTTAAGCGGTCCTTTGCCCTTGAGCTTGCTTACATCGATGATATTGGCAGATGATAACTTGCCCTCGATATCCTTGATACGGGCTTCGCACATTCCCTGCTCTTCCTTGGCTGCATCATATTCAGCATTTTCACTCAAATCGCCGTGACTGCGTGCCTCGGCAATAGCCGCAACGATGCGCGGTCTTTCAACAGTCTTAAGTCTCTGCAATTCCGCGCGCAACAGTCTCTCGCCGCGCGGGGTCATGGGAGTCTGATCCATACTAATTATCCCCATTTCACTCCTCAAGACGTCCTGCATCTTTTTTTGAGGAGCGGGCTTTTAGCCCTGATTAAAGGTTAAAAAAAATGAACGTCCGACCTAAATCAGACGTCCTTGCGCTATATGTCAAATATACTCAAAAGTAATTAAGCTTACAAGGGCACCGGGCCTCGTAGAAGCCAATCAATTTTTGAGATCGTCAAAGAACTTCTTCATGCTCTTTATAAATCCTGCAGATTTCGGAGAATGAGCTCCTGAAGAGTTACTCTGACTTACGCTATCGCTTTGTGAAATGTCCCCGCCGTTTAAAGAGATCTCAAGTTTTTTAAGCAGATCTTTTTGCTCGGCATTAAGCTTAACTGGGGTTTCAACCACAATATGGCAAATTAGATTACCCGCTCGGTCAGAATTGTAAGATTTGACTCCCTTACCGGGGATCCTCATCTTGGTACCGGTTTGCGTCTCAGGTCTTATCGTGATCTTAAGTCTGCCGTCCAAAGTAGGAACTTCCACCTGACCGCCAAGTGCCGCAGTAGTAAAAGATACCGGCACTTCACAATGCAAATCGTTTCCTTCGCGCACGAATATATCGTGAGGTTTGACGGCGAAGACTACATACAAATCACCAGACGGTGCACCGTTCAAACCGGCTTCACCTTCACCGGAGAGTCTGATGCGATCTCCGCTGTCTACACCTGCGGGGATCTTAACTTGCAAAGTCTTGGACTTTTGCACGCGTCCTGTACCCTGACACTTAGGGCAAGGATCGTTCACCGTAGCGCCGGTACCGTGGCAATAAGGACAAGTTTGCGCCAATTGCATGAATCCGCGCATGGTGACAATTTGTCCTGTTCCGTGGCAATGAGGGCAAACGGAGGGACGTGAACGGCTCTTGCTGCCGGTACCTCCGCAATCATCACACTTTACGTAAGTCTTAAGCTTGATAGTCTTGGTGGTCCCCTTGACTGCTTCCTCAAGCGTAAGCGTCATGCGAACCTGCATATCGTGCCCTGGCACTTCTCTCGGACCACTGCGCTGACGGCTGTTCTGGCCGAAGAGATCACTAAATACATCGCCGAAGATATCACCAAAAGGAGAGCCTTCACCAAAAGGATTTCCGCCTGCTCCGGCCTGTTGTCCGTCAACTCCGTTGAAACCGAACTGATCGTAAGCCTGACGTTTATCCGGATCACTTAAAACCTGATAAGCTTCATTGATCTCAGAAAATTTGGCTGCCGCATCAGGAGCCTTGTTTCTGTCAGGATGATACTTGATGGCCAGGCGCTTGAAAGCACGCTTGATCTCGTCTGCAGAAGCATCTTTGGATACTCCCAGCACTTCGTAGTAATCGCGTTTTTCTGCCATTTTTAACTTCCGAAAATTATATTCAAGCTCTTAAAACCGCAAAAGGCAGACGGTCACAAGGCCGCCCGCCTCTTTAATTATCAGAACTTAAAATCAGTTGTTCTTCTTGCTGTCGTCTACTTCTTCGAATTCGGCATCAACCACACCGTCATCTTTCTTTGATTCGGAAGCATCTGCTGAACTCTGCTGAGCCTTGGCCTGTTGCTGAGCCTGCTGAGCATTGGCCTGAGCAGCAGTCATCAGCGACTGAGCAGCTTCCATGACAGCTTTTTCAGCATTTTCGATCTTGTCTTTGTCATCGCCGCGAATCGCCATTTCAAGCTCATTTAGGGCCTTGTTAACGCGCTCCTTGTCAGAAGCAGGAAGCTTGTCACCCAGATCGGTTAACTGCTTTCTCACGCTGTGAGCAGTAGCATCGGCACGGTTTCTGGCATTAGCCAAATCCTCAAACTTCTTATCTTCAGCACTGTGAGCTTCAGCTTCACGAACCATACGCTGAATATCTTCATCAGAAAGGCCTGAAGAAGACTGAATGGTGATCTTCTGCTCTTTACCGGTAGTCTTATCCTTGGCAGAAACATGGATCAAACCGTCAGCGTCGATATCAAAGGTAACTTCAATCTGAGGAACCCCGCGAGGAGCAGGATTGATCCCTTCAAGATTGAACTGACCAAGTGACTTATTATCAGCTGCACGTTTACGTTCACCCTGCAATACATGAATGGTCACAGCAGGCTGGTTATCCTCTGCAGTTGAGAACACCTGAGATTTCTTAGTAGGAATGGTGGTGTTCTTAGGAATGAGCGGAGTCATCACGCCGCCTAAAGTCTCGATACCCAAAGACAGAGGAGTTACATCAAGTAACAACACGTCTTTCTTTTCACCAGTCAGCACACCGCCTTGGATGGCAGCACCGATAGCCACGGCTTCGTCAGGGTTTACATCCTTACGAGGCTCTTTACCGAAGAAGTCGGCAACGAGCTTTTGTACCATAGGCATACGTGACTGACCACCGACCAAAATCACATCATCAACGTCAGAAGGCTGCATACCGGCATCGGAAAGAGCGGTACGTACAGGATCCAAAGTCTTGTTTACAAGATCTTCAACCAGTGATTCCAACTTGGCACGAGTGATCTTGATATTCATGTGCTTAGGACCGGTGGCGTCTGCAGTGATATAAGGTAAATTGACATCGGTCTGCTGTGACGATGAAAGCTCGATCTTTGCTTTTTCAGCAGCTTCCTTCAAACGCTGTAAAGCCAGTTGATCCTGTCTTAAATCAACTCCCTGTGAAGTCTTAAACTCATCGATGAGATAATTCATGATGCGGTTATCGAAATCTTCACCGCCTAAGTGAGTATCACCGTTGGTGGACAACACTTCAAAGGTCTTTTCACCGTCGACTTCGTCGATATCGATGATGGAGATATCGAAAGTACCACCGCCTAAGTCATATACGGCAACCTTACGCTCGCCCTTGACTTTATCCTCACCGTAAGCAATGGAAGCTGCAGTAGGCTCGTTGATAATACGCTTGACCTCAAGACCTGCAATACGACCGGCATCCTTAGTAGCCTGACGCTGTGAGTCATTAAAGTAAGCAGGGCAAGTGATCACGGCCTCGGTAACTTTCTCACCTAAGATATCCTCAGCAGTCTTCTTCATCTTTTTGAGGACTTCTGCAGAGATCTGAGGAGGAGCCTGACGCTTGCCGCGGACTTCAACCCATGCATCGCCGTTGTCAGCCTTGACAATCTTAAACGGCATAAGCGGAATATCACGCTGTACCTCGGCATCGTCATAACGACGACCGATCAGACGCTTAATAGCAAACAAGGTATTCTGCGGATTGGTAACCGCCTGACGCTTGGCAGCATCACCTACCAAAATCTCACCGTCTTCTGCATAGGCCACGATGGAAGGAGTAGTACGGCGGCCTTCAGAGTTCTCAAGCACGCGGACTTTATCACCATCAAGCACGGCTACGCAGGAATTGGTGGTGCCCAAATCGATACCAATAATCTTACCCATTTTCAAATTCCTCTTAAATTCTTCTTCAATCAAGGACTTTTTCTTTACAAGTCCCTATTTCATTCTGTTTTGGAACATGGAGTTCTTTTGATAAATTTCAAGGCTATGCCTCAAGATTTACCGTATTTTGTTGTGCTTCATCCTTTTTAACTGGTTCAGTCGCTTTGGCTACTGCCACCATGGCAGGACGAACTACACGTCCATTTAAAACGAAGCCCTTCTGCATCACAGACAGAACATGATTGGGCTTAACCTCATTTGAGGGCAACATGGTTACGGCCTGATGAAGATTTGGATCAAAAGGCTCGCCTACCGGATTAAGTTGCGCAACTCCGAACTTGTTCAGTTCTTTTAAAAACAGACTTAGAGTATTCTCAACACCTTCATACAAACCTTTTAAAAGTTCGTTGTTCTTGTCAGTGTGCTGTAACGCCAGTTCAAGAGAGTCAACCACCGGCAACATGGCCTTTAAAATTTTTTCGTTGCCGTATTTACGTTCACGTTCAACATCGGCTTCTGCACGTTTACGACGGTTATCCGACTCAGCAGCAGCTCTGGCCATGCTTTCTAATGCTGCTTTTGCCTGTTCCTGCTCTGACTTTAATTGTGCTTGCAAAGCAGCAAGCTCTGACTGCAGTTGTGCAACAGTATCGTCACCTTCTGCACTTACCTGATCCTCTGTTGCAGGCTGTTCTTGTTCCTTAACCTCCGCCTCAGTCTGGGCTGCGGCAGTTGCCTTGATTTCCTGTTCCACGTTTTCCATGTCTTCTCGCATAAAAAAAATTAGTGATGAAAGTCAGATGGGGACAAGATGTTTTTTTTTCAAGTGGTACGTGATGCTTTTTGTTAGAATGCCAAAAGAAATACGACTATCTTTCCATTGTCTTAAATAGAGCTTTGCGATGATGAATAGAACAAAATGCGCCGCAGCAGTCTTGGCGCTTACCGCTACTTTATCGATCGGAGGATGCGCCTATCGCGCCGATCTGACTCAGGGAAATTTTGTTGAACAACAGGCAGTCTCGAAATTGCAAGTCGGCATGACCCCAGAGCAAGTTCGCTTCATTATGGGAACTCCGATGCTGGTCGATCCTTTTGACGCCTCCCGTTGGTACTATGTACATTACCTGCGCGAAGGATGGTCAGATCCGAAAATAGAGAATCTCACTTTACTGTTTGCAAACGGCGTGCTGGTTGATATGCAGGGTGATTTCAAACGTCCGGCATCTTTTTCACAAAATTTCAACCAACAAAATGCTATTGATGACGGCACTGTGCCGGTAAAACAGTGAAATTTATTGATTTAGCCATTTTAACAACGGGAGTTTTAATACTGTGCTCCTGTTCAATAAAAGGTCGCGACAAGGATGCCGTCATCTCAAAACCTGATGTTGCGATCTCTTTTCAAAACAGTCTCCAACAGCATTTTTATAATGAAGCACGTCAATGTGTACTAGGAGACATAAAAAAGGCCGAATTATTAAAAAAATCTTTTTATTCATCGATCAACAATACTCAGACGGAGCAGACTTACATTTATCAGGATCCTGTATTAACCCAAGAACTTGAAAAATGTCTGCGTAAAAGTGATCTTGAAACCGGCAACAGTCTTTATCTTGAATACGTACCGTCTCCTAGGATCTGTGCACAGATTGCCAAAGCCTTTCTTATAAAAAAAGATTACCCAAAAAGCGCATTTTGGATACGGCGTGTGTACAACCAATTAGGACGCATGAGAGGAAGTGAACTGGCAGGTCTTGTTTTCATCGAAGATCCAAAAACCATGGACACGGGAGCTGCTTTATTGTCGGAAGCTGCAAAATTAGGTTCTCAAAGTGCATCCATGCGTCTTAATGAACTTGCATTTGGAAACTGATTTGTACAAAGCATACACAGACTTCACGTATTTTTAACAATCCGGCATTAACATTCGTCCAAATATGTTGTAGCTTTTAATCAAGGGTAAAAGCGTCAACAAATTCATCATCTCTTTTTTCGCAGGTTTATATGTCAGATTTAATCCCCAAGGAATTATCGTGGCTGTCCTTTAACGGACGTGTGTTGCAGGAAGCTGCAGATCCCAGCGTACCGCTTATCGAAAGAGTGCATTTTCTTGGGATTTACTCAAATAACCAGGACGAATTTTTCAAAGTACGCGTGGCAGAACTCAAACGTCAGGCCATGATCGTGCAAGAACGCAATGCCCAAGAAGAGCTGGTTACCTTGCTAAAACAGGTTCAGCATGAAGCTGCCCGCTATCAGATGACGCTCAACGAAATTTTTCGTTCCTTAGTATCCGAACTGGAGCACAACGGAATTTTTTTAAGAGATGAAAAAAACATCAGTGACTCACAACGAGTTTGGGTCGAGCATTATTTCAAACGCCATGTGTTAAAACACATTAATCCTGTGATCATCGACGAAGAAACCGATCTGGTATCTTTTTTAAAGGATAAATACTCATACCTGATCGTACGCATGAGCGGCGTGCAGAATTACTACGCCTTAATAGAGATCCCTACAGATGCCCTTCCCCGCTTTATTCGCATGCCTTCTGAAGGAAACAGCACCACGCTGATGTTTTTGGACGACATCATAAGACTGTGCATAGACATGGTATTCCGCCAGCTTTTTGCCTACGATTCCATTGAAGCATATTCTATTAAGATGAATCGTGATGCCGAATACGATCTTTCAGGCAATTTAGATAAATCCCTACTTGAAGATATGTCTGAGTCTTTAAAACAGAGATTGAACGCAAAACCGGTGCGTTTTGCCTACGATGCGGCCATGCCGCGCGATCTGGTTTCGTTCATGGCAGGAGAACTCAAGCTTTCTTCAATCGATTCACTGATGCCGGGAAACCGTTACCACAATTTTAAGGATTTCATGAACTTTCCTTCAATCGGTACCGACGACAGCGAATATCGCCCTTTAAGAGAAGTACGTTCAACGGCCTTTGATACGGCATCAACTCCTTTTGAAGCAATAGCACGCAAAGATGTATTGCTTTACTATCCTTATTATTCGTTCGACTATCTTACTGAATTTTTACGTCAGGCATCGTATGATCCGCGTGTACTATCCATAAAGATCAACATTTACCGCGTTGCCTCAAATTCACGTGTAATTAACTCTTTAATAGATGCAGCCAACAACGGAAAAAGCGTTACCGTGGTTGTCGAACTAAAAGCAAGATTTGACGAAGCTAACAATATCAAATGGGCTTCAAGACTTACCGATGCCGGAGTTAAGGTATTATTTGGTCTGCCTACTCTTAAGATCCATTCAAAACTTGTCTTGGTGACAAGACGCGAAGGCGATGCCTTGGTTCGTTATGCTCACATCGGAACCGGCAATTTCAATGAAAAAACAGCCAAAATCTACACCGATTTTGCACTGTTTACAGTAAGACCTGAAATTACTTCGGAGGTTGAAGAAGTCTTCGAATTTATCGAATATCCTTATACCCGTCCTGACTTCAAAATGCTGTTGGTGTCTCCACTTAATGCCAGAGAACGCATCAGTGCCATGATTGACCGCGAAATAAAAAACAGTCTTAACGGCAAAGCGGCTTATATTCACTTAAAAGTAAACAATCTTGTCGACAAAAAAATTACTAACAAGCTTTATGAAGCTTCGCAATCAGGCGTAAAAATCCGCATGATAGTGCGCGGCATGTGTACCTTAAAACCGGGGATCAAAGGTCTTTCTGAAAATATTTACATTACTTCCATCGTTGATCGCTTTCTTGAACACCCTCGCGTAATGATCTTTTGCGCAGGGGGGGATGAAGAAATCTATATAAGCTCTGCAGACTGGATGACACGCAACCTTGACTACCGCATCGAAGTGGGTACGCGAGTACTTGATCCTGATCTTAAAAAACGCATACGACACATCCTGCAACTGCAGGAAAATGA
>CABQMD010000022.1 GCA_902465145.1 uncultured Succinatimonas sp.
TGACGCCGGTGTTTCCTATCAGTTTGCAGAGAAGAAGTACAACACCGATACCGACGGCGCTTTTGACGTAGACTCAGGCTTCTCTGTCTATGCCGGCTACACTTCTCCTGCCGTCCTCTTCGGACCCATCAGCGTTCGTGCTGCTTACCTCTATTTGAATGGTCAGGACAAGGGTGAAGTTGTTAATGCTAAAGTCGATGATCTTAAGACTGTTGACGGTTCATTGGCTTGGGGTACCAATGGTAAGGGCTTCTATGTTGCTACCAACTATGCTTATGCCAAGACCACCTATATCGACACTGATGTTGAGCAGAAGGTAAAGGCTTGGGAAACCGTTGCTACCTATGGCTTTGAGAACGGTATCCGTTTAGGCGCTTCTTATCACTTCATCAAGACTGAAGTTACCGATGAAACTGATGCTGATCAGAAGTACTTCCAGTTGTTAGCTGACTACAACGTCACCCCCAACTTCAAGATCTGGGCTGAGACCTGCATCGATGCCGGTTCTGATGACGGCGCCCGTGCTGCTAAGTATCTTGCCAAGGATGGCAAGGATGCTAACAACACCGTTATGTTCGGTGCCCGTTACGTATTCTAATTTAGTTAGAGTCTAACTAGTCTGAGGCCGGCGTCAGCCGGCCTTTTCTCTTTCTTTTCAATTCTGAAAAGTCTTTTTCTTCATTTCATAAAAGTGCAAAACGATCAAAAAATGTGATTTTGATCGTGAATTCTTGATCTTCATTTTGTGATACGTATAATACTTTTGGTTAGTCGATACTAACTTAAAATAGTGTACGCTAACTGTCTTTCTATTTTTAAATATTGGGATTTATTTACTATGAAGAAGTCAATCTTGGCTTTGGCTGTTGCTGCTTTTGCAGCCACTTCTGCTTCTGCTGCTCAGGTTTATGACAAAGACGGTACTACTTTAGGTATCGGCGGTGAAGTTGAGACCATGTACTGGTCAAATCACGCCAGCGGAATGGATTCTGAAGATCAGACCGTTTCCGACCGTGTTCGTTTCAGCCTTGACGGTCGTACTCAGCTTACCAATAACATCGCTGCCTACGGTTTCTATGAATGGCAGACCGAGCATTTGGGCGACAGCTCCGAGGCTCAGGATGTAAACGCCCGTTATGCTTATTTGGGTGTTGATTTTGGTAAATTCGGCCAGGTTCAGGTTGGTCGTTACGAGGATCCTTTTGAGTATGCCGGCAATGTAGTCGATAACCTCGAAGAAGCAGGTCTCCTCTGCGGTTTGGATGAGCGTAACTCCGGTCACCTCTCCTACATGTGGTCAGGCTACGGCTTTGATGCCGGTGTGAGCTATCAGTTTGCTGAAGATAGCTACAATGCCGATCAGTTCGATACCATTGATGTGAACGGCGGCTTCTCTGTTTATGCCGGTTACACCACTCCTACCGTAGGCTTCGGCCCCATCAGCATTCGTGCTGCTTATCTCTATTTGGACGGTCAGCATGAAGGCGAAGGTACTAAATTAACTAAACCAGTTGCTGGTGGTCAGGAACAAGAAGTAGGTAATGTCTTTACCAAGAATATTAAGTCTTCTGACTTCGGTTTGTCATGGGGTAACATGGGTGACGGTTGGTATGTTGCTACCCATTATAATTATGCCAAGGCTACCGGTTACGGCACTGAAAATAATAATGATTTTGAAGCCATTGCTAAGACCAAGACTTGGGAGTCCATGGTTAGCTACGGCTTTGACAACGGTGTAGTCTTGTCTGCAGCCTACTCTCAGGTTAAGTTAAAAGTTGAGGCAAATGCAGATGTTGACAGCCTCGATTTAGCAGAAGGTGAGGCAACTTTGACCAGTAAATATGCTCAGGTTGTGGCTTCTTACGATGTTAACGAGAACTTCCGCGTTTGGGGTGAGGCCATCTTTGACTGCGGCTCCGATGACGGCTACAACATTTATGATCTCTATAAGGGAGATGAAGAAAAAGCTGCCAACGCTTTCTTGGTCGGTGCCCGTTACACCTTCTAATCAAAACTTAAGAATTTAGTTTTTGATAGCAAGGCCGATTGGGAGTTCACTCCTGATCGGCCTTGTCATATCTTTAAAAATTTCAGTTCCGAAGCCGTGTTAAAGCCTTAATCTCAACTAGCAAAATCTTCTGCGTTAATCTAAATTTTCCTAAAAGAACACGTTGATCCGCGCGTGAATTTCTTAGTTTTTTGAGGTAAAAATGCAATTTCCCAAAACACAACCAGCTGATTATTTGCCTAAAGTAAAAAGAAAAGCCTTGCCTTTGGGAAAATCTGATTTTGCTGAGATCATCGAAAGCAATTGCTATTACGTCGACAAGACGGCGGTGATCAGTGATGTTTTTAAAGATGATCAAAGCGCGGTATTGCTAATTACGCGTTCAAGACGTTTTGGCAAATCCCTGCTCATGAGCATGTTCAGATACTTCTTTGCCTTGGATCCTGATTTGCCAAATGACAATGCACATGCCAAGAAATTGTTCGGTGCTTTGGAGATCACAAAAGACAGTTCATTTTGTGATTCATTTCTCGGGCAGTTACCGGTCATCTATCTGTCGTTTAAATCTATAGAAAGTAGCAATTTTTCCTATTGCGTGAATATGCTTGCAGGACAGATTGCCAAAATAGCTGCCCAATATCGATGCATCGAACAAAGCGACAAACTGTCCGTTGAGCAAAGAGCTGAATTTAGTCATCTTTTGAGCAAACCGTGGTTACAGTCTCATGAACATGGTGATGATCTTTTGCTGTCCTTGCAAAATCTTACCGAATTCATATTTCGCCATTACGGTAAAAAAGTCATTCTGCTCATAGACGAATATGATGTACCGCTTGCAAAAGCTTCCCGCAACGGCAATTATGAGCAGACAGCCGAGCTGATGCGAGCCTTTTTGTCCAATGCATTAAAGGACAATCCTTATATTTACAAAGCAGTTCTCACCGGATGTCTCAGGGTGGCCAAGGAAAGTATTTTTACAGGTCTGAATAATCTTAGTGTTTGCAGCGTGAGCTCGGATCTTGATTTTTGTTCAGAGGCCGTCGGATTTACCCCTAAAGAAGTGCATGCCATGCTTTCTTATTACGGGCTTGAGCAACGCAGCGACGATGTGCGCAGGTGGTATGACGGCTACCGTATAGGAGGACACGAAATTTACTGTCCTTGGGATCTCATATGTTTTTGTCACGGATCTTTAAATTTCAACGGCAACATGCTTGATTACCGTCCGCGCAGTTTTTTGCTCGGTACCAGCGGCAACGATGTAATTGAAGAGTTTTTGCAATATCTTACACAAGATGATGCTGAAAAAATGCAAAGTTTGATTGACGGCAACAGAACGATGATCAATGTCAACGAGCAGCTGAATTACCGTGAGATCTTAAGTCAGCATGCCGGCACGGATTTTTGAACTTTGCTTTTGTCAACAGGTTATCTTACTGTGGTTAAAGTTTTGGACGGAGACGAACAGCAATCGGTATGTGAGGTAAAAATCCCTAATTTGGGTATAGCGGAGTGTTTTAAACGTAATATCAAAGAATTTTACGAAAAAAATCAAAAGGCTTCCCGTTCATCTTCAGAGATAGTTTCAATGTTGTTAACAGGAGTCGAAGGCTTTGAACTTGAAAAAGTTTTGAGGAAACTTTTAAAGACCTTCGTGTCGGTTCGGGATTTTGCAGTTAAAGCACCTCCTGAGTTTTTTTACCACGGTTTTTTGAACGGAATAATTTCATCGGGAAAAGCTCTTATAGATGATTATTCGTCAAATACCGCAGCAGGTGACGGATACGCAGACATAACTTTCATGTCATCTGATCATGATATAGGCGTGATCATTGAGATTAAGCAGACCAAAGATGACAGAAAGAAAATCGAGCTTGCAGCCAAAACTTTGTCGCAGACTGAGGAAAGGCATTACTCTGAAGCTTTTGCAGGCAACAGAGTGAAACAGATATTTTGCTACGGGATAGCTTTTTGCAAAAGAGACTGTGCAGTGGCGGTAAAAAAGCTTGATCTGAAGACAAGCTGTGTTTGAGTTAAAAACGCAACACATTTGCGTAAAGTTTTGAAAAAATGCAAACTGCGGCACAATTTATGAAAAATTTCTTTGTTTTTCATACGATGCGTTCAAAATTGTGATCATCGATCAAGGTATAAAAAATACGCTTGCATGATAATGAGTCCAGAGAATTGGATCCGAAAGGAAATTTAAAAAAAAGGACGCTTTCTGTTCTTCTTTCGATAAAAGTTTAAAAAAAGCTGATTTTTATCGGGAGATCAGAAGAAAATCCGTATCAATTTGAAAGTGTTTATAGAGGTGAACTGTGGAAAACGCTCGTGATGTTGCCAAACAAACCATGGCTCTGGTACTGGCCGGAGGACGCGGCAGCAGACTTAAGATGCTGACGGACAACCGAGCCAAACCCGGTGTATATTTCGGCGGTAAATACCGCATTATCGATTTTGCGCTCTCAAATTGCGTAAACTCAGGGATCAATCGCATAGGCGTGGTGACCCAGTATAAGTCTCACTCGCTGTTGCGCCACCTGCAATCAGGATGGTCTTTCCTGCGCAATCAATTCAATGAGTTTATAGATTTATTACCTGCTCAGCAGCGTGTTGATGAAGAACATTGGTATCAGGGTACTGCCGATGCCGTCTATCAAAATATCGACATCATCAGGGATCACAATCCTAAATATGTGCTGATTTTGGCAGGCGATCACATCTATAAGATGGATTATGCCGCTTTGGTTATGGATCACATCCGTATGGGAACTCCCGTGACCGTAGCCTGCATCCCGGTTCCCAAATCTCAGGCTTCTGCTTTGGGGGTCATGAAGGTTAATGATGACAATCTTATTACCGAGTTTGTGGAAAAACCCGAAAATCCCGCTACCATGCCCGGTAATCCCGACATGTCCTTAGCCTCCATGGGAATTTATGTCTTTGACGCAGACTTCCTCTATCAGACTTTGGATAAGGATGCAGCCAATCCTGATTCACATCGTGATTTCGGTAAAGACATCATTCCTGCCTTGGTTAACGAGCATCTTGTGCATGCTCACGATTTCTCCAAGAGCTGCATCAGAAACCGCGGTAACAAGAGCATAGTTTACTGGCGTGATGTGGGAACCATCGATGCCTACTGGGCAGCCAATATGGATATCGCTTCGGTTCAACCTCAGCTTGATCTCTATGACATCAACTGGCCTATCTGGACCAATCAGGTTCAGCAGCCACCTGCAAAATACGTTCAGGATATCAACGGTACTTCGTCGATAGTCAGAAATTCCGAGTGCTCGGCAGGATGCATCATCTCAGGATCATCCATCAATCAGTCGGTGCTGTTTACTCAGGTACGAGTGCACTCTAACTGCTATCTTTCAGAGAGTGTGATCCTGCCTTTTTGCATCATCCACCGCGGATGCCGTCTTACCAAGGTGATTTTGGACAGAGGCGTTGAATTGCCGCGCAATCTCATCATAGGTGAAGATCCGGTAGCCGATGCCAGACGTTTTTACCGCTCAGAAGGCGGTGTGACTTTGGTAACCCGCAAGATGTTGCAGGATCTGCGTCAGAAGGAGCCGCAGCTTTTTGTCGATTTTGACAACTACAGAGCTGACTTTATTCAGTCGTTCTGATTAAGTTGAATTTGAAGGCGCGCTCTGAACGCAAGAACGGAGCGCGCCTTGGTGTGTTTAAGCCTATCCGAATTTTGTTGCGGATAGGCTTAAACATGCCTGAAACAGCCGCTTTTTTTGTCTAAAAACCCCGTACTCTGTTAAAATTGCCCTGATTTTTTGCAGGAGAACAGTATTTATGATTAAAGCGCAGGATGTCGCCGCGGTAAGCACTAACGATGCGGAATTTGATGACATCAGACCGTGTAAGGACGAAGAAGTACAAGCTGAGCTCGAAAAGATTTGCAATGACGAAACCGTGATCAATTCCATTCTGAAATTTCGTCACCCCATGTTTTCAGGAGCACTTTCCTTCCTGCTCAAACCTTTTGTCAAACGCTATTTGAAAAAGACTGTAGCTTCGGTGCATACCATTGCAGATTTTCAGCAGATGGTGGCAGCTTATATGCGTCACGTGATTGCAACTACTACAGACGGAGTGCGT
The DNA here is from genome assembly GCA_902465145.1 of uncultured Succinatimonas sp. Classification (GTDB taxonomy): domain Bacteria; phylum Pseudomonadota; class Gammaproteobacteria; order Enterobacterales; family Succinivibrionaceae; genus Succinivibrio. The sequence continues at coordinate 6,134 of CABQMD010000022.1, forward strand.
TACGAAGGCTTTGACAAGCTTTCAAAAGATCAAGGTTATCTTTTCATATCAAATCACCGTGATATTTCCTTGGATCCGGCTTTTATCGATATGGCTTTGTTTTCCTGCAATATGGATACGGTACGCATAGCCATAGGTGATAATCTTTTACGCATACCGGCAGCTACATCTTTGATGAAACTTAACAAGAGTTTCATCGTAAGACGTTCCGTAACCTCTCCTCGCGAAAAACTTAAAGCTTTAAACCATCTTTCTGAGTATATAGGCCTTTCGGTAAAGGAAGGTCATTCGGTGTGGATAGCTCAGCGTGAAGGTCGAGCCAAGGACGGTGATGATCGCACGGAAGACGCCGTTTTAAAGATGATTTCTTTGTACGGAAGACGTTTAAAACAGGATTTCGGAACTTATATGTCAAGCCTGAACATAGTACCAGTTTCCATTTCCTATGAGTATGATCCCAATGATTTGGCCAAAGCCAGGGAACTCTTAGAGCGTGAACGCAACCACGGTGAATATCACAAGGATAAACTTGAGGATATAGAAACAATTACCCGCGGCATACGTTCATACAAGGGACGGGTTGTGGTAAGAGCGGGTGCCCCTGTTTTGGGCGGATTTGAAACTCCCGAACAACTTGCAGCCATAATCGATAATTTCGTGTGGAAAAATTATGAACTCTTCCCGCCGGTGATGATTAGTGCAGGGCAAAAATGCGATGATCAGGTTGCTTGCGAAAAATTCAAAACCCGTCTTGAGTCTTACCCTGAAGAGCTGCGTGATCGGATCAAAGCCATGTACGCCAAACCTTATGAAAACTTCATGGCTTGTAAGGAGTCATGATCATGCGTTCTTTTGATCCTATGCGCAATTCTGACGGATCTTTATGTATATTCCGCGTGATATGTTTAGGGGTGATCGCATTGTGCATGCTTGCTTATGCGTCGCTGTCAATGTTAGGTTGCAGCGGCAGCAAAACTTCCGATGTGATAAATGAGAAGACTCAGGACAGCTCGCCTTTACAGGAAGAAAACACCGTTTCAGGCAGTGAAAGAATGCTTGCTTTGAAAACCTTGAACGAGGCATCTGTATATTATCGTGAGTGCGGCGGACTTAACAAAGGTTTTGAAGGATGTGTGTTTGAATTTCCCGCATCCGTGCTTAAATATTATGATGCGGCAGCCCAAGCAGCCGATGACGGCTTTTTGGTAAGTCTCAAAGCAAAGTCAGATAATGACGATCGCGAATGCGCGTTGTTTGAGACGGACGTAACCGGTGCAGTAAGAGCATATGATGCACAGGGAAAAATTTCTGAGAATTGTCTGAAATAAATATTTCTGACAACGGTTTTAAATAAGATTAAGAGAGTTTTTTATGAAGATTTCACGTAATACCGTGGCTACCGTAAGTTTTGTCGTAACCGATCAGGACGGTAAAGTAGTGGGTCGTACTCAGCCTGATGAGCCGGTTACCGCTCTTATAGGTCATCGTTTTTTAGTTCCCGGACTTGAAAAAGCTTTGGACGGACACGAAAAGGGTGATGAATTTACCGTAACTTTGAATCCTGCCGATTCTTACGGTGAGTTTGACAAGAGCATGGTACAGGAAATCGATCGTCGCATGTTCGGTGATTTCCCCATTGCCGTAGGTAATGTTTTCGAGGCTGATTCCAACAACGGTCCTGTTGCCGTGGTGATCAAGGAGATCAAGGAAAATACCGTAGTAGTAGACGGCAATCACCCTTTGGCCGGTAAAACTCTTACTTTCATGGTGGTGGTTGAGGATGTGCGCGAAGCTACCGAAGAAGAGAAAGAGCACGGTCATGCTCATCCTGACGGACATTGTCCTTCTCACGATCACGAGCATCACTGCTGCCATCACCACGACGGTGAAGAAGGACATCATTGCTGCCACCATCACCATGACGATGACGAGGATCATCATTGTCACTGCCATGATCACGATGATGACGAGCACGAATGCCATTGTCATGATGAAGACGAGCATGAGCACAAATGCTGCTGCCATCATCACGATGAGCACTGATCAAGCGGTATAATTTTTCCCCATTCAAAACCGCGGCCCTTTTTTTCTTCGGGCCGCTTTTTTAGGTACTGTTCCCCATGAAATTCATCCTGCGTCTTTTCCCCGAGATCTCCATTAAAAGCCGTCCGGTACGTAACCGTCTTACCAGACTGGTGCGTCAAAATCTTGTGAATACCTGTAATCATCACGGTATAAAAGTTAATGCCTTTGCTCAGTGGGATAAGGTGATCGCCGATTTCGGGGAAGAAACTCCTGAAAAAAGGCAGGCTGCCGAAAGGGAACTTTCCCGTCTTCCCGGAGTGCATTCTTTTCTTGAGGTGAAGGAGTATGCCTTTACCGATCTGGATTCATTGTTTGAAGCCATCAAAGATGACAATCTGCCCAGGATCCAGGGTAAAACTTTTGCTGTAAGAGTACGCCGCCGCGGCAGCCATGAATTCAATTCCCAGCAGGCAGAGCGCATCATAGGCGGAAAATTCAAGGCCGTATCCGGCAGTACCGTGAATCTTGATGATCCTGATATTACCATCCATATCGAGATAGAAAACCAGCTTGCTTATGTCACCGGTGAACGCATGATGGGAATGGGCGGTTTCCCCGTAGGATCGCAAGGTGAAGTGTTTTCGCTGATTTCCGGTGGATTTGATTCCGGAGTTTCTTCACACAGAGT
>CABQMD010000023.1 GCA_902465145.1 uncultured Succinatimonas sp.
CTTTGATATCTGCCGGAGTATGAATGGCGCGGGTTGAATTTGAAAATTCGCGGAAACCGACTTCCCAAACATCCATGTTGACAAGATTGATGCCTGCGTCTGCAATTTCTTTTGAGTAGTACTGAGTCAAAGGACCGTTGTTGGCAAAGAGTTTGTCGGCTTCTTCATAAGAAGTGATGAGATAAGGAATATCCACTGCGCCGATGTCGGGAATGAAGGAGGTCATTACTGACTGATTCACCGCACCGATATCCAAAGTACCGAGCTGGCAGTTGACGGCGTAGTCAGAGGCACTGCCGGCAGTACCGTTATTGTAGACTTGGATCTTAACTTCGCCGTTGGTACGTTGATCAACAAGTTCAGCCCATTTGGCCAGACCTTTGGCAACGGGTACGGTCTCTGGGGAGTCGTGACCTGCTTTTAAAACAACAGTTGCGTTGGCAGTTGCACAAAAAGCACCTAAAACGGCAGCTAATGCGGAAACAGCTAAGATTTTGCGAGCTTTCATGGATTAGTTCCTCATTTGTTAAAATTGTTGTCTAAAGTATTGGATGCTGTATTTAAAATATTAGACAAAATTTCTGAAATAAAATTTGATCCGCATCAAAAATTCTATGAAATTATCTATAGATATAAAAAAGCCTCCGTTAAAGGAGGCGTATGGAAGGGAATAAAGATCACACTATGGCGTTACCAATAGCCTTGGCACAAGCTTTGGTATTTTCGACAACCTCTTTTATCACCTCGTCGGTAAATTTGCTGCGGGCTCCAACTATGGAGATTGCACCGTGCAGTACTCCTTTTGCATCGAATACCGGAGCAGCTACGCAACGGATTTCGTTTTCTCCTTCTGAATCATCAAAAGCCCAGCCTTTTAGTCTGATGGTGGCAAGTTCGCGGCGTAATTGTTCAGGGTTTGTTATAGAGGTAGGCGTCTTTGGGGTATAGTCAAGACTGTTGATGATCCTTTCTTGTTTTGAGGGATCTTGAAATGCCAGAAGGCATTTGCCAAGTCCTGCGTGTACCAGCGAGATCTCCATACCTTCGCGTGAGAGTATGTGAAAGCCGGCTCTCGGACTTTCCATTTTTACAGAATAGAAAGCTTTATCACCCTCGAACACGCCGTAGTGCACGGCTATGCATTCACATGATTCTAGTAAAGTACCAAGATGTGATAAGGCCAGATCGCGAAGATCAAGGCTGTCCTTGGCCGCCTGTCCAAGCTGAATTACCTTCATCCAGAGCTGATAAAGCCCCTGATTATTTTGATGCACCAGCCCAAGTCTGGTCATTTCGTCCATGAGAACGTAAACTGTACTGCGCGGCAGAGCGGAACCTTTTATGATCTCGCTGATACTCATAGAGTGTTTTTGTTCCAAAAGAGAAAGTATAGTTAGAGCTCTGATCAAAGCAGGAACTTTGGGTTTTTCCTTTTTTTCTTCAGTCATAGAAAATGCAATCGGTTGATTTATGAAATTCTGAACATTTAAGCACAAAATTATTGGAATTGTGTCTAAAATTTTAGAAAAAATTACATTAATTTTAAAATGTCATTTTGATCACAACCTGATCTGCGTTCAGAATGCTCAGACTGAACTCAGAAGCCGCATCTGTTGTAAACTATGACTCAGGCGGATCTTTTAATTTGGTCGCAGAATACGGTGCCATGCAGATATTTGGCGCTTAGATAAAGACTCCCGATATTTTTAAATCAGGGCACACGCAAAGAACAACATCGTAAGGACGTTTATGCAATTTCATAAAGTCGTGATCACAGGTTTGGGTATAGTTTCAAGCATCGGCGTAGGACGTGATGCGGTTAAGAATTCTTTGGAAAACGGAAGATCCGGCATTAAATTTAACGAAAGCTATGCCGAGCACGGCATGCGTTCACAGGTGGCCGGTCTAGTACCCGAGATTGATTTTTCCTCGCAAATAGATCGCAAAATGTTGCGCTTTATGGGGGAAGCTGCTGCTTTTAGTCATATAGCTATGCAGGAGGCTATAGAAACCTCAGGACTTGAACCTTCGGAGGTATCCAACGAACGTACCGGTCTTATCTGCGGCTCAGGCGGCGGAGATACCAAGGCTATAGTTGAAGCTGCGGATACTTTGCGGGAAAAGGGCATTAAAAGGGTAGGACCTTATGCCGTTCCCAAAGCCATGTGTTCTACGGTTTCAGCCTGTCTTTCCACAGCCTTTAAGATTAAAGGTGCTTCTTTCAGCGTTGCATCTGCCTGTTCTACTTCTGTCCATTGTATTGAAGTTGCCTGTGATGAAATTGCGCTCGGACGTCACGACGTGATGTTCGCCGGCGGCGGCGAAATGGCTGACTGGACCTTGGCCTGCCTTTTTGACGGAATGGGGGCTTTGTCCAAAGCATATAACGAAAATCCGCAAAAGGCTTCTCGTCCTTATGATGCGGATCGTGACGGTTTTGTTATGGGAGCAGGCGGCGGCATGTTGGTATTGGAGTCTTTGGAACATGCCAAGGCTCGCGGTGCCAAGATCTTAGCGGAAGTTGCAGGCTTCGGAGCAAGTTCCGACGGCTCGGATATGGTAGCGCCGTCAGGAGAAGGTGCGGTGCGCTGCATGCGTCAGGCTTTACGCGGTATAGAAGGCGGAGTTGATTACATTAACACTCACGGTACGGCAACCAAGCTTGGAGATGTTAAAGAACTTGAAGCGATACGCGAAGTTTTCGGCGACAAGATCCCGCCTTTGTCATCCACAAAGTCCATGACGGGACATGCTCTTGGTGCAGCCGGAGTTAACGAAGCAATTTTCTGTCTGCTGATGATGCAAAACGATTTTATTGCTCCGTCGATAAATATCAATACTTTAGATGAGCATTGTCAAGGCTTTGATATCGTGGCTAATAAGGCCCGCAAGGCAAAACTTAATACCGTACTTTCAAACAGTTTCGGCTTCGGCGGTACCAATGCCTCAATCGTGTTGAGAAAGTACGGGATCTGATTTTTAAATTTGTAAGAAAGGTTGTTAAAAGCCCCTAAACGGGGCTTTTTATTTGGAGCAAATGTTGATAAATCGCGATGATCGAGGCATCGATATCTACAAATATAAGGTGTTTTAGTGAATGCGCTTTAAATGCTGATACCGTGTTTACAGCTATTTTGCAGGCTAAGTCGTGGGGGTACCCGTATACTCCGCATGAAATTGCAGGGAAAGCTATGCTTTTACAATCGTATTGCTCTGCAAGTTCAAGACTTTTTTCATAACAACTTTGCAAAAGTTTTGCTTCATTGCGTGAACCTCCGTGCCAGATGGGACCTACGGTGTGAATTATGTAACGTACGTTGAGGTTATATCCCCTAGTAATTTTCGCCTCACCGCATCTGCATCCGTTAAGTTTTATGCATTCTTGCAAAAGCATCGGACCTGCCGCACGATGTATAGCTCCGTCCACTCCTCCTCCGCCTAAGAGAGAGCTGTTGGCGGCGTTAACAACGGCATCTACTTTTAATGCGGTAATGTCACCAGTCAGCGTCTCAATCAGCATGGCAAGCTCCTAATTGTTCCAGACTCCGAAATGTTCCATGGAAAAAGCAACGCGTTCGGCAACGGTGAGTCTTTGTTTTTTGGTAAGAGCTTCTATCAGTCTAAGACGTGGCAGAAGTCCTGCGTTATTGCAGATCTGAATTGAAAGACCGGGGCGGGCATTAAGTTCCAAAAGCATCGGTCCTTTGTCACGGTCAAGCACGATATCCGTACCTATGTAACCAAGCCCCGACATTTCATAGCAAGATGAGGCAAGTTCCAAAACCTGACGCCAGTGAGGTACTTTAAGTTCACTAAGTCGTCTGTCGGTATCAGGATGGAATTCAATCGGTTCGTTAAATTGCACAGCGCGTACCGCACGTCCAGTGCGTACGCAGATCCCGACACCTACTGCTCCCTGATGTAAATTGGCTTTACCGTCTGAGGCACTGGTGGAAAGGCGCATCATGCACATGACGGGGAAACCTTTGAATACGATCACACGGGTGTCCGGAACTCCGTCATAGCTGAAACCTGAAAAGACGTTGTCAAAATGGATGAGCTCTTCGATAAGAGCAATATCCTGACGACCTCCAAGAGAGAATAATCCTGCCAAAATGTTGGTAAGATGGCGGCTTACATCGTGCATGTTCATTTCTTCTCCAGAGGATTTGATGAAATGCCCGTTTTCTATATTGCGATCTTTTATGACCAGGATCCCTTTGCCGCCTGAACCCTGCGCAGGTTTGATACAGAATTCAGAAGCATTTCCCAAGATCTGCAGAAGATTTTGAATGTCATGCTGATTTCGTATCGCTCCTATGAGCTTTGGAGTGTTGACCTTATGTTCTACGGCAATGTGTTTGGTCATAAGCTTGTTGTCAACAAGCGGATAGAGCGAACGCTTGTTATATCGGCTGATATAACTGATATTACGTTGGTTCATGCCGACCACACCGTCATGCGCCATTTTGAAAGGGCTGGCGTAACGGGTAAAAAGTCCTGAAATTTTATGACTTAATGAACTTAAAGCTGACATTATTTAGTCTCTCCGCTTTCGTCATTAAGTCCGTTTTTTTTCAAATTGTCCTGCGCCGACTTCTTCCACTTGCGATACACGTTGTGCGGATCTGCTTTCAGATCTTTGTATTCACGGGACAGACGATCGCATTCTTTTTCCTTTTGATCTCCGTTTTTAAATGTATCTATCTGGGAAACCAATGGTTTGAAGCGTTTTAATTCTGCAAGTCTGAATCCAGTGTAATTACCCATAAGCAATACCAACGCCAGGATCACGAATTGCAGACCTATAAAATTGAAGGTCAGATGCTGTACCAAGGTACTGTCCATGGCGATAAAAGCACATACGGCCACAAAAAGAGAGCCGCCGCCCTGCCTGATCACCTCGTGATAGCCTTCTTCTTCCCAGATTATCGACATGCGTTCTATAGTCCAGGAGAGAATGATGAGAGGGAAGAAAGTGACTTTAAGACCTTCGGTAAGACCGAATTTATACGAAAGTACTGAGAAGGTACCGATGATAGCGATCACCATCACAATCACGGCCGAAATTCTCGCTACCAGCAGTAAGTTTAGGTGTGAAAGCCACGAACGTACTACCAGTCCTACTCCCACTATGGCGATGAATCCTATGAGACCTATTAAGAGATTGGTCTGAAGAAATGACATGGCAATCAATACCGGCATGAAGGTTCCAGAAGTTTTTATGCCGACGATGATGCGTAAAAAAACCACGATGAGTACGCCGATTGGTAAAAGCAGGATGTTTTTAAACATAGCCTGCTCTTCAACCGGTAATGAATATATGGACAGCGAGACAAGTTCCGCACCTGAGGCTTTTTCAACTCCGGCTTTTAATTTGCCAGCTTGTACGGCGCTGATATGATGACGCAACATGGAAAAGCTCACGCGTGCGCTTTTGCCGCCTTCCAAGGTCATAATGGGATTGCCGTTGTTGGTCCAGATCAGTTGATTTTGACTTATTCCGGTAGTACCGTAAAAATTTGGTATCTGTCGTTTGAAAAAACGGCAACACGACTTTCAAGCGGACGGTTGCGACGACCGTCTTCCAATGTGAGTACACCGATTTCTCTTGCATGTACGCCAGCTGCTTGCAATACGCGTACCAGCACGCCAGAGCGTGAGTAACGCGAAAGCAGTAATGAAGCTGATTCACTTTCTTTTTTGATTTCTGCTACGGCTTGAGATGCTAAGGAAAAAGGGTCCGCGCTTTTTTGCATGGCTGCGTTTGCAAGCTCGCGTATGGCTGTACCGTAAGGCTCGCTTTCAACGCTTTGAGAAATTGATGGGACGCGCATTGATGAGGATTTTGCTTCAGGATCGACGAGAATATCGGCACGGTAGTAGAGTACCTGTTCTCCTGAAACACTGCGTTTGGTCCATTCCACATAACCGTTGCCGTTACGATTTATATAACCGACGCCGTAGCCCAAACTTGAAGTAGTTTGTTTTACCTGAGTAAGACCAGGTTGTACTGCAGGTTGAGCAAAGCGTATCTGTGCAGGGGTATCACCTTCGTCAGGCTCAAATTCTATCTTGGCTTCAACATTCCATAATTCACGTTCCTGTCCGGGCATAAACGGTAGATCGTAGGCAATATGCTGATAGCCTATGAGCAGTATGCCTGCCAAAAATAAAATGGCAGTAACAAAATAAAAGACTCCGCGGGATACCATCGCTTATTCTCCTTGCTGCTCTTTTAACTTGTCTTCGTCGTTTCCTGCTTTACTTTCTTCGGTGTTTTCCTGCGGTACAAGATCGGCAGGCAGGCTGACACCGGCATCGGTCAGACGTTTGGTATATTCGTCTTTAAGCATCTGTTGGGAAACTTCAGGCAATGCTTTTTTGGAATTGGTTCCGAGATTGTCGCCGTAATCATCTGCAGGCATAGCTGTTTGTCCGCCTGCTTCAAGAGCTTTTCTGGCATCATATTCGGCATTGGGATCCTTACCGTTTCTTTGCAGAAGCGTAAACAGATCCTTGTTGATAAGTAACAAGCCGTCGGGATCGGCTCTTTTTTGTATATAGTTGCGTGAAACGTCAACTGAAGCAATGTCAGTTATGAGCGAACGTCCTAAAAGCATGGGGAAATCCATGGAAGTACGATCCATAAGATTAAATTCGCTGTATACGGAGTAGTTGCCGATCTTAACGTTAAGACCTACGACTACACGGTAACTAAAGCCGTTTGATGAGGACTGCCGTACGCGGGTTACCCTGATAAAAGGAGCTTCGGCATCGATGCGTCGGCCGTTGGCTTCGATGGTAAAACGTACCATTTTAACGCCGTCACTTTCGTAACGACTGATATTGGTAGCGGTGATTGAAGAAACGGTGGCACCGGTGTCCACACGCGCAGCCAAAGTGGCATCGGCTTCTTTGACGTATACGTATTCTTCTCCGCCGAAAATCATCTTGCCGTCCGGAGTTTCAAAATCGTAATTACGAGACGGTGTAGCCATGAGTACACTTGAGGATTTCTGGTCGCCGTGAGATGCTGAAGACGTGGTCGCAGCGGCAATTAATGCCTGATTAGTATCGATTAAAGCTTGATTCTGGCGGCGTAGCGCTTTGAGCTCTTCTAAGATCTGTTTGTTCAATCTTTCGCTCCTGCGTGATGAAGCGTTCAAATCACTTTTGATTTGACTAAGATCTGCGTGTTGTGAATTCAACTCGCCGTTGATACTGTCCATGGTTCCTTTGACTTGCAGTAACTTGTCACCAAGATCCTGCTCATCGGCAAATGATACGGTTGCGGCGGCAAGCGCGGCAATAAAGATCCCTTCGCGTAGCATAATTGTTAAGTCCGTCAAATTTTTGTGCAAGAATAGCACAAATTAAAAGTTATGAAACAATAAAAAAATCTTTAAAATCAATAGTGTTAATCCAAATATTTTATTTCTAGTCAAGATTATCCAAAACATTCTGGGCAGTAGAGACCTTTTAAGACAGTCTTTTAATGGGAAACAAACAAGCTTTTTGTTAAAATTGACCTGAGGCCTATGGAGCGGGCCGGTTACACATACCAAAACATATTAAGTTAGGAATTCTTTTTTATGCGTAAGTTAGCTTTTTTGGCGGCAACAACACTAGTCTGTTTATCCGCTCCTTCAATGGCTGCAGATTTTACCGTTACTCCCGTATACTCGCATCTTGGTGCTGCTGATTTTGACGGAGCTTCAGGCGATGTTAAAACCTCATCCTACGGTCTTGTCGGCAATAACGATTTTTTAACTTTGGGGTATACAAAAACCGAGTACGATTTTTCAAATCGTCCTGACGTCGATATGAACAAGGTTTTTGCGGATTTGAGATATTCCAAGGTAAATCCTGGAACTCTGGGATATTTTGTAGGCGGAGGACTGGCTTTTGGTTGGGAGGATGATTTCCATCCTTCTGAAAATTATTCCATTACCCCGCGTGCCGGTCTTAATTATGATTTTGGTAACGAGTGGCGCGTTACCGGCGGTCTTTCCATGAATATCAATGAAATAGAAAACTATTTTCAACCCATATTTATGGTGCATTACCGCAGTCCAGACTCGCTTGGTTTTTCAGGTGTATTCGGAACCAAAAACCATGCTCAATACCGTTTTACCAATGCCATGGCTGTTGAAGGTACTCTGCGCGGCATAGACAGAGATATTTATCAGCTTTCAGACGACAATAGCAAACACGGCAGTGCTGCTGAAGGGTATTTGATGGAGCGCAGCATCGCTGCTTCGGCAGGAGTGGTGCTCAATCCTTTGGATGCACTGACTTTAAGAGCAGGTGTTGAAGCCCGTTTTGATCGTGAGCTTAAGGTATACGATAAAGACGGTAACAAGCTTGGCAAACAGGATATTGATCCTTCTTATGGACTTTATATCAACGGTTCTCTCAGTTTCTGATTTTTCTTAGTTTGACAAAGGCGGTTTTCTCCGCCTTTTTTGATGGGTACAAGGATCATGATCCAAAAAGCTCAAAGCAAATTGCTTAAGGTTTCGCAACAGGCTTTGCGTATTGACCTTATTCCAGGGATCACCTATTCACAGGTGAGCGTACACAGTTACCCAAATGTTGATCTTAAAATGGACGTGCTAAGACCGCGTACTGGCAAGCTTTTGCCTGCGATGATCTTTGTAACAGGCGGTGGATTTATCACCTCAAACAGGGCATCGCATCTTGAGATCAGGATGTGTCTTGCCAAAGCCGGATATCTGGTTGCCTCAATAGAATATCGTTTTGCCCCTCAGGCCAATCTGCCTGCTCCCATCATTGATACT
>CABQMD010000024.1 GCA_902465145.1 uncultured Succinatimonas sp.
CGCAAATACCGAACTTGCACTTACAGGTAATAGGAGAACGAACCTTAACTCTATCGATCTTACTGATTTCGAGGAGATCACAAAGCTTCTCATCCAAGATAGTTCCGGCAGGGATCAATACTTCCTTAGTACCGGGCTTGATCACATCCACGGCTACGGTTCTGCCCAAAACACGATCGCGCAGGTTTTCAATAACATCACCGCCTGATACGTGCGGAGTAATGACCAAACCGTCAGTAGTGCCGCAGTCTTCTTCGGTAATTACTAGATCCTGAGCAACATCAACAAGACGACGAGTCAGATAACCGGAGTTTGCGGTCTTCAAAGCGGTATCGGCCAATCCCTTACGAGCACCGTGTGTAGAAATGAAGTACTGCTGTACGTTCAAACCTTCACGGAAGTTAGCTGTGATCGGGGTTTCAATAATGGAGCCGTCAGGTTTTGCCATCAAACCGCGCATACCTGCCAGCTGACGGATCTGAGCCGGTGAACCACGGGCACCGGAATCGGCCATCATAAAGATGGAATTGAAGGAAGCTTCTTTTTCCTTCTCGCCCAAAATGTTCTCAGCTTCCTGAACGGAAAGGTTTGACATCATGGCCTTGGCAACCTTGTCGTTTGCAGTAGCCCAAACGTCGATAACCTTATTGTATCTTTCGCCTGCAGTGATCTGACCGTTGTCATACTGAGACTGAACGCTCATAACTTCTCGTTCTGCAGCCGCAATGATGGGCTGTTTCTCAGCAGGGATCAACATATCGTCCACGCACACGGAAGAACCTGACAACGCAGCATGAGCAAAACCGGTGTACATAATGTGATCGGCGAACATGCAGGTATCTTTAAGTCCCAACTGGTGATAGCAGGTATTAAGCAGAGCTGCAATCTTCTTCTTACCAAGAGGAACGTTAGACACGTGAGTAAACCAATTCTTGTGAGACATGATCTCAGGCAAGGTCTGCTCATTAACACCTTCTGCCGGAGGATCGATAAGATCGTAGGAAAGTCCTTTAGGCAGTATCAGCGAAAGCATGGCACGACCGATAGTGGTCAGGCGCATCTCATTATGTTCAGTAAACTCGCCGGTCTCCTGATCTTTGGTCCAGTAACGAACGCGGCAGGCAATACGAGCCTGAAAATCAGCCAAATCGGACTTATAAAGACGCTCTGCTTCCTCAGCTGAGGTAACAATAAGGCCCTCACCTTTTGCTCCGATACGCATGCGAGTCTGATAATAAAGACCGAGCACCACGTCCTGTGCCGGAACAATGATAGGATCACCTGATGCCGGAGAGAGAATGTTGTTTGTAGACAGCATGAGGCAACGGGCTTCAAGCTGAGCTTCTAAGGTCAAAGGCACGTGTACGGCCATCTGATCACCGTCGAAGTCGGCGTTGAACGCAGGACATACCAACGGATGCAAACGAATGGCTTTGCCTTCAATAAGTATGGGTTCGAAAGCCTGAATACCCAAACGGTGCAAGGTAGGTGCACGGTTGAGCATGATGGGGTGTTCGCGGATCACTTCATCGAGTACATCCCATACCACCGGATCCTCGCGCTCGACCATCTTTTTGGCAGCCTTGATGGTTGTGGCCATGCCGCGCAATTCCAAACGTCCATAAATGAACGGTTTGAACAGCTCCAAAGCCATCTTCTTAGGCAAACCGCACTGATGCAATCTCAAATAAGGTCCGCAGGTAATCACCGAACGGCCAGAATAATCAACACGCTTACCCAAAAGGTTCTGACGGAAACGCCCCTGCTTACCTTTGATCATGTCGGCCAAAGATTTCAAAGGACGCTTGTTCGAACCGGTGATCGCACGACCGCGACGACCGTTATCCATCAAAGCATCAACTGATTCTTGCAACATGCGCTTTTCATTACGCACGATGATTTCTGGCGCAGCCAACTCAAGCAAACGCTTAAGGCGGTTATTACGATTGATGACACGACGATAAAGATCGTTAAGATCGGAAGTCGCAAAGCGACCGCCGTCCAAAGGCACCAAGGGACGCAAATCAGGAGGCAAAACCGGAAGAATGGTAAGGATCATCCATTCAGGTTTATTTCCAGAACGCAAGAAACTTTCGATAAGTTTCAAACGCTTGGCTAATTTCTTACGATTGCTTTCTGATGAAGTGCTGTCCAAAGCCTCACGCAGTTTTACTTCTTCCTGCTCAAGGTTTATATGCTGAAGTAACTCTAAGATAGCCTCAGCCCCCATTTTGGCACTGAAATCATCACCGTACTTGGTCAAAGCGTCCATATACTGCTCTTCATTTAAGAGCTGACGCTCGGTAAGTTCGGTCATTCCGGCATCGGTAACCACATAGCTTTCAAAATAAAGCACGCTTTCAATATCGCGAAGCTTCATATCAAGAATGAGACCGATGCGCGAAGGCAGAGACTTCAAATACCAAATATGAGCAACAGGGGCAGCAAGCTCAATGTGCCCCATACGTTCACGGCGCACTTTTGCCTGAGTTACTTCTACACCGCACTTGTCGCAGATGGTACCGCGGTGTTTTAATCTCTTATATTTTCCGCACAGACATTCGTAATCCTTAACCGGTCCGAAAATCTTGCAGCAGAACAAACCGTCACGTTCGGGCTTGAAAGTACGGTAATTGATGGTTTCAGGTTTCTTAACCTCACCGTAAGACCAAGAACGGATCATCTCGGGAGAGGCTAAACCGATTTTGATAGCGTCAAAATCTTCGAGGCGCTGTTTGTTGAAGGCGTTGCTGCGGTTCGCAAGCTTGCCCAGGCTGTCGCTGATCCCTAAATCCAAGGCATCTTCTTCTTTGGAAGTGCTCTGGGCGGTGCTGGCGGCCAGACCTTTCATGAGGTCCTCGTCCTGATTGTTTTCCTGAATGCTCACAACAGTATCTCCTATTGTCGTAGCTGAGCCGGGACTGCAAAAGCCCCGGCAGAAAATCCTTTAAACCTTGCGAATGAGCTCAATGTTGATGCCGAGCGAACGGATTTCACGTAACAACACATTGAAGGACTCCGGAATACCGGCATCCATACGGTATACACCGTCGACAATGTTCTTGTACATCTTGGTTCTGCCGTTAACATCGTCAGACTTAACGGTAAGCATTTCACGCAATGTGTAGGCTGCGCCGTATGCTTCCAGTGCCCAGACTTCCATTTCGCCGAAACGTTGACCGCCGAATTGAGCTTTACCGCCAAGAGGCTGTTGAGTCACAAGACTGTAAGAACCGGTGGAACGAGCATGCATCTTGTCATCGACCAAATGGTTCAACTTGAGCATGTACATGATTCCGACAGTAACCTTTCGCTCGAACGCACGGCCGGTCCTTCCATCGTACAGAGTCATCTGACCGCTCTCAGGCATTCCGGCCATACGCAACAGTGCCTTAATATCTTTTTCCTGAGCACCGTCAAATACCGGAGTTGCAACCGGCAAACCGTCACGCAGGTTATTGGCCAAAACCATAACCTGATCGTCGTCAAGATCGTCGATGTTTACCTTCTGCGAAGTATCACCGAGGTCATAGATCTCCTGAAGAGTCTTTCGCAACTCAGCCATGGCACGGTGTTCGTTCAACATACGGTTGATCTTCTCACCGATCCCCTTGGCGGCAAGTCCTAAATGAACTTCAAGAACCTGACCGATGTTCATTCGGGAAGGAACGCCCAAAGGATTGAGTACCATATCAACCGGATGACCGTTCTCATCAAAAGGCATGTCCTCTATCGGAGTAATTCTGGAGATAACACCCTTGTTACCGTGACGACCGGCGAGTTTATCACCAGGTTGAATACGGCGTTTGATAGCCAGGTAGACCTTGACAATCTTGAGAACGCCAGGAGTCAGATCATCACCGTCGGTGAATTTCTTCTTTTCTTTTTCGAACTTATCTTTGTATTCCTTGGCAAACTCATCAAGACGTACGGAAAATTCTTCAAGCTGGCGTTGTGCAGTATCATCATCCAAGTGTTGTGATAACACCTTTTCATCAGGCAATGAATCGACTTTTGCCTTTGCCATGCCGCTGCGAACAAGTAATGCTCGGGCCTGATTTATAAGTCCTGAGGTCAGGAATGCAAACTCTTCGTCCAGATCCTTCTTAACCTGAGCAATGTGCATCTCCTCAATTTCCTTGGCGCGCTTGTCTTTTTCCACACCTTCACGAGTGAAGATCTGAACGTCTACCACAGTACCGGTGCAGTCATTAGGAACACGTAACGAAGAATCTTTAACTTCGGATGCCTTTTCACCGAAAATGGCACGCAAGAGTTTCTCTTCAGGAGTAAGCTGAGTTTCTCCTTTGGGAGTCACCTTACCGACCAGAATATCTCCTCCGTTCACCTCGGCACCGACGTAAACGATACCCGCCTCGTCAAGTTTCGAAAGAGCAGCTTCACCGACATTGGGGATATCAGCAGTGATTTCTTCAGGTCCCAATTTGGTATCGCGGGCAACGCAAGAAAGCTCTTCAATATGGATGGTAGTCAGACGATCCTTGGCAGCAACACGTTCGGACACCATGATGGAATCTTCGTAGTTGTAACCGTTCCAAGGCATGAAGGCGATCCTCATGTTCTGTCCCAAAGCCAGTTCACCCATATCAGTAGACGAACCGTCGGCCAGCACGTCACCTGCCTTGACTTTTTCATGCAAAGACACGCAAGGACGCTGGTTAATGCAAGTGTTCTGGTTGGATCTCGAGTACTTGATAAGGTTGTAAATATCAATACCAGCATCGTACTCGTTTTCAATTTCATCAAGATTCACGCGTACGACGATGCGACCGCCGTCAACATGTTCGATGATACCGCCGCGTTTTGCAATGATAGCAACGCCGGAGTCAACTGCAACAGCGCGCTCCATTCCGGTTCCGACAAAGGGTTTCTCAGAACGTACAGTAGGAACAGCCTGACGTTGCATGTTTGCGCCCATCAAAGCACGGTTGGCGTCATCATGCTCCAAGAACGGGATCAAAGCTGCTGCCACGGAAATAATCTGCTGCGGCGAAACGTCCATGAATTGAACGTCAGAAGCCTTACGCACAACCGAATCACCGTTGTATCGGCACTGAACGTACTCAGGAATTATCTTCCCGTTTTCGTCCAAATCGGTATTAGCCTGAGCAATAACATACTGACCTTCGTCGATGGCTGAAAGGTAAGCAAACTCTTCCTCAACCACACCGTTTCTAACGTAACGATAAGGAGTTTCCAGAAAACCGTAGTCATTGCAACGGGCAAACACAGCCAAAGAGTTAATAAGGCCGATGTTAGGACCTTCAGGGGTCTCAATAGGGCACAAACGACCGTAGTGAGTAGGATGAACGTCTCGAACCTCGAAACCGGCCCGCTCACGAGTCAATCCGCCGGGGCCCAAAGCTGAAATACGACGTTTATGGGTAATTTCAGACAAAGGATTGTTCTGATCCATAAACTGTGACAGCTGAGATGAACCGTAGAACTCACGAATAGCAGCACTAATAGGTTTGGCGTTTATAAGTTCCTGAGGAGTGGTGTTATCAAGATCACCTAGGGACAAACGCTCTCTTACTGCTCGTTCCACACGTACTAAGCCGATGCGGAACTGATTTTCAGCCATTTCACCTACGGAGCGGATACGACGGTTGCCCAAATGATCGATATCGTCGACACTGTCTTTGCCGTTTCTAATCTTAATGAGATAACGGAGCACGTTCACGATGTCAGACGGGCTCAAAGTTCCGCGCATGGCTTCGTTATCGATACGAGAACGATCGAGTTTTAAAACCTTATTCTTTTGATCGAGAACCTTGCAATCGAGATCAACAACGTTAACATCGAGATCAAGAGTATCTACGGGCAAAATCACAGCCTGTTCAAAACCAAATTTTGTTTCATCTTTGGTATCGAACTTGACCTTGAAAAGGAAACGCGATTGAGGTGAATCAAGCTCATCCTCATTTTTTGCATAAATGCCGTAATTTAAGTAATCAAGCAACTTATATGCTCGGGATGCCGGCACGGTATCTGGCATGCACTTGCGTTCATCGTCATCAAGTAAAGGCTTAATAAGATCAACAACTTTAGGGAAGTCGCAATATACATTGCCTTCTGAGATCACGATACCTGATTCTTCGGTATTTATCTTAATTTCGGGATCCGAAAGCAAACGTTTCAAGCCCAAACGGAAGTTCTTAAGCTCGTAGAAACGAGAATCAAACTTCATGCGGCCGACGGATGAAAGATCATAACGATCCTCGGCAAAGAACAAATTCTTGAACAACGCTTCGGCTGCTTCAAGATTGGTGTTTTCACCAGGACGCATCATCTTATAAATTTCAAAGAGCGCCGCCTGACGATCAGCTTCATCCGAAGTAAGATCACGAGTAGCATCGTTGCGCAAAGTATCTGCCATGAACGGTCCTTCGTTCACCTGGCTGATATAAAGCACCTCAAGTTTTTTAAGTCCGAGCTGTCCGATGAGAGGAAGTGTGTCCTCATTGATTACGGTGTTGGCACAAAGTGCAATTTCACCGTTTTTGTCGGTGTAATTTTTAGCAACTATCTTGCCAAGCAAATACTCGGCGGGAACTTCAATATTGGTCACTCCCTCTTTTTTCAAAAGACGGATATGACGACCGGTGATCTTCTTACCCTTTTCTACAATTACCTTTTTATCGGCAATAATGTCGAATGAAGCAACTTCGCCCTGTAATCTTTCAGGAACCAGATCCATGGAGATCTTGTTGGACTTAAAGGTAAATTCAACGGTATCGAAGAACAGTCCGAGGATCTGCTCAGTGTTGTAACCCAAAGCACGTAGCAAAACCGTAGCTGGAAGTTTACGACGGCGGTCAATACGGACGAACAGATTGTCGCGATGGTCGAATTCAAAATCGAGCCATGAACCGCGATAAGGAATAACACGAGAGCTGAACAGCACACGGCCAGGATGGGTCTTGCCCTTGTCATCGTCAAAAAATACGCCGGGGCTTCTGTGCAGCTGGGAGACCACAACACGCTCGGTACCATTGATGATGAAGGTACCGTTGTCTGTCATGAGCGGGATCTCTCCCATATAAACATCCTGGTCAACTCGCTCCTTTACGGTTTTAGGTGCGTCTTTCTCGTAGCGGATGAGGCTCAGCTTAACTTTGAGAGGGGCAGAGTAGGTAGTGCCGCGGATCATGCATTCGCGTACGGTAAACTTGGGCTCGCCCAAATGGAAGCTGTTATATGCCAGTTCGGCACTGCCAGAGTTGCTCTTAATGGGGAACACACTCTTAAAAGCCGCAACAAGTCCATTCTCATTGTTCGGATCAGAGCTGATGAACTGTTTGAAGGAGTCGATTTGAACGGCCAGCAGATAGGGAGTATCTAAGACTTTTACTCGCTTGCCGAAATCCTTACGGATGCGCTTTTGCTCAGTATAGGAGTAGACCATGGATAGGGGATCCTCAGATTGATCTGTTTCCGGTATGAGATGCATTAGCATCTTATGTCTTATTCAGTCACCGAACCCGAGACCCCTAAAAAGAGGCCTCGGGTTTGATTTTCAGGTCTTAAGACCCTGCATCGGCCGGTGAACCGATGCTATGCAGCAACTGCCGAATTATTCCATGGCAGCCTTGGCGCCGGCTTCTTCAAGAGCCTTGACCAGAGCTTCAGCGTCAGCCTTAGGCATAGCTTCCTTGACCTTGCAAGGAGCAGACTCAACCAAGTCCTTAGCCTCTTTCAAGCCAAGACCGGTAGCACCGCGAACAGCCTTGATAACGGCGATCTTGGTAGCACCGACTTCCTTCAGAACGACGTCAAACTCGGTCTTTTCTTCAGCAGCAGCACCGCCGGCAGCAGGACCTGCGACAACGGCAGCAGCGGCAGAAACACCGAACTTCTCTTCCATAGCTTTAACTAACTCGACAACGTCGGTCACGGACATAGCAGCGATTGCGTCAAGGATCTCATCCTTAGAAATTGCCATTTTTTTTTCCTTTAAAAAAGTTTCGATATCAGGCTAAGCCTGATTCAGATTCAAAATTGAATAACAAAAGGCTGATTAAGCCTGAGCATTGCCTTCGGCAGCGAGCTTGTCGCCCAAAGCGGCCAAAGTACGAACCAGTTTGCCGGCGGCAGCTTCCTTCATGGTTGCCATGAGTTTTGCCACAGCTTCGTCGTAAGTCGGCAGAGTTGCCAAAACGTCGATTTCATCGGCGCTGTAAACTTTACCTTCAAACTGAAGAGCTTTAACCTTGAACTTGTCGTTGGTCTTTGCGAACTCTTTAAAAATACGAGCAGCAGCGCCGGGGTGATCCATAGAGAAGCCGACAATGGTCGGTCCTTTCATGGAATCCCTCAAGCTCACGTACTCAGTACCTTCAACAGCACGTGCAAGAAGAGTGTTGCGGACAACGTGCAGATAAACATCGTTGGCGCGCGCTTCTTTGCGGAGCTTGGTGAGATCGGCGACAGGAATACCGCAAGAGTCTGCGATCACGGCAGAAACAGCTTTCTGGGCAGCTTCTGCAACTTTAGCGACAATTGCCTTTTGTCTTCGATATTCAATGCCATTTTTAGCAGTGACTCC
>CABQMD010000025.1 GCA_902465145.1 uncultured Succinatimonas sp.
CTATGTTTGACAACTGTGGTATGCGCTGGGACATGCTGTGGAGTCCTGAAATAAACGCAAAGATGGAGAAGTTTTTAGCTCAAAAAGCCAAAGCCAGAGAGGAAGGTTTGGCAGAAGGCCGAGCCGAAGGCAGAGTTAAAGGTATAGAAGAGGGTAGGAAAGAGGGTAGAAAAGAAGGACAAGCAAAAGGTGAAGTGGAAGGAAAAGGAAAAATGCTAAGGCAGATACTGTCATTGCGTTTTGGTTCTTTACCTGACGAAATCAAAGCAAAAATTGCAGAATGCAAAGAATCGGCAATTTTTGATCTGTTAACACCGTGGGCTTTGAAAGCCAAAACACTTGGTGAGTTCCAAACAAAATTAACGGCTCTTCTCTATAAAAGCTGATAGGCCTCTTAGAGATATCACCGATTGTCAACTTTGAGGTTTTATAAAACTCTTTTTTAAGTATGAACTTTTATCAAAAAGAGAAAGCATCAATTTTAGCAGTTGTACTCAAAGCAGATCACTATATAGGTACAGGGCATCTTATGAGAGTAAAAGCTTTGTTGCCAAAATTGATGCTGAAAGGCCTGATCCCATATTTGATCACTGATTCATTTGACAACAGACTTGCAAGTCTCGCAGGTGAATATGCTCAAATCATAAAATGCAGTATTTCTGACGTAGCAGACAAAGTAAATGATCTTCATCCGAAGATCACTCTTTTTGATCACTACTTTTTGCAAGAAGAAACTGAAAAAAAAATAATTTCTCCGGTAGCAGTGATCGACGATTTAAAGCGTCGACATGCCTGTGATTTACTCACTGACGCCAATTTTTCAAGAAAAAACGATGACTACCTAAATCTGGTATCGAAGAAATGTAAACTTTTAACCGGAACGCGCTACTCTTTAATCCGTCCTGAATTTCTAAACATAATAAGAGTAAAGCGCAAGAAGAAAACCATACTTATAAATTACGGCGGAGCAGATCCTGCCCATGCCTGCGTTAAAGTCGTAAACTCTGTTTTAGCATCAGGACTTCACCAAATCTTCAACTTCATTGTACTTGCCGGTGCGGCAAACTCTGATCTTGAAAAACTGCAGGCTCTATGTACCGTTAGCCCGTCACTTAAGCTTATAACAAGCACTACAAAAGTAGGCGAATTGTTTTCAAAATGCGATATGGCAATGGGTGCCTACGGAGGAATGTTTAAAGAAAGATTATGTGCAGGTCTTCCTACCGTCAATACGGCTATTGCAGACAATCAGCAAGGCTGTGTGATGATGTCTACAAGATTGGGCGTAGGGGAAGATCTTTTACTGCAAGAACTTGAGGATCCGTTAAAAGTAAAGAAAGCCTTACTAAATCTTAATAAAAACCGTGAATTATATGCGCAAAACGGGAGAAAAATGATAAGCGGCAAAGGTATTGATTTGGTAACTGCCGCTATATCAGAACTGCTTTAAAGTTCCTCGTCACCATCAAGATGCAAAGGCAGTTGCCATACGATTTCATCCTTACCTTTAGACTTTAGATAATCATTTGCCTTGGAAAAATGATGGCACCCGAAAAAACCGCGAAATGCCGAAAGCGGACTGGGATGAGGAGCCTTGAGAATGAGGTGCTTTGTCTGATCGACATTACGACATTTATCAGCTGCAGCCTTGCCCCAAAGCAAAAACACCACGTGTTCGCATTGAGAGTTTATTTGAGCTATCACGGCATCAGTAAATTGCTCCCATCCTTGTTTTGCATGGGAAAATGCCTGTCCTCTGGTAACAGTCAACACCGCATTCAAAAGTAGTACGCCCTGTTTTGCCCACGGAATAAGACAACCGTGATCAGGGATCTCAAAGCCTGAAATATCAGTTGCCAATTCCTTATAAATGTTGAGCAAAGATGGCGGGATCTGCACATGCGGTGGAACAGAAAAGGAAAGCCCCATCGCTTGTCCTGGCTCATGATAAGGATCTTGTCCGATGATCACTACTTTCAGATTGTCCAAGGCCGTATAACGGAATGCATTGAATATATTCTGCTCAGCAGGATAAACATCAATTTCCCTTTGACGCAAATCATGCTGAAAATTGTACGCACGAATAAAAAATTCCTTGTTTTTTAAAGGACCGATCACATCGCTCCAAGTTTTTGGCATAAGAAATCCTTGCAAAATAACTAAAAAGGGGAGCAAAGCTCCCCCGATATTTTTTACTTGGTAAATTAAAAAAGATTAACCCAAAGTCTTAACCATAGAAACAATCTTCTTGCAGGTCTCGGTAACAGCCTTCCAGTCTTTAGCCTTCACTGCTGATGAAGGAGGAACAAAGCTACCGCCGCAAGCTGCAACGTTCTTAAGACTCAAAAACTCGAGCAGATTATCAAGATTTACTCCGCCGGTAGGTACAAACTTCATCATGGCATAAGGGCCGGCTAAAGCTTTCAAAGTCTTAACTCCGCCGTAAGCTCCGGCCGGGAAGAATTTCACCGTATTAAGGCCAAAATCCAAAGCCTGCTCCAAATCGGAAGGAGTAACAGTACCTGGGCAAACCGGCATATCATGCTTAATGCACCAATCAACCACTTTGGGATTGAAACCCGGGGTGATCACGAATTTACCGCCGCGATCACGAGTTTCCATGGCATGATCGATGTCGTGAACGGTACCTGAACCTACGATGATCTCGGGAACTTCTTTGGCCATGCGCTCAATAACTTCGCCGCCTACTGCAGTTCTGAAGGTAACCTCGGCCACAGGGATACCGCCTTCCACCAAAGCGTGAGCAAGAGGAACGGCATCATTAGGATCATCCAAAGTAACAAGCGGAACAATACGGATTTGGGCAATCTTATCTAAAACTGACATTTCCTTCTCCTAAAATTAAAGAACAACGCGCTTGTGAGAATCCATGAAAGCTTTAAGCTGCTCAGGAGTAGGCAAACCTTCATTGTCGCCTACGAAGGTGCACTGAATTGCACCGATGGCACAACCGCGTTCAACAGCTTTGTCGATGGACAAACCTTCCATAAGACCAGTAAGAGTACCGGCAGCAAAACCGTCACCGGCACCGACGGTATCGACAACCTTATCGATGATAAAGCCAGGAACCATGGTCTCGGTCTTTCCGTCGGAAATCAAAGCGCCCTTAGGACCGCATTTGGTAACTACAGTCTTGGCACCCAATCCCAAATAGAACTTATTGATCTCATAAGCATCGGTTGTACCGCAAAGGATCTTACCTTCACCGTCACCGGGGAGAACCAGATCAGCTTTGGAAGCCAAGTCATTGATGTAAGACACCATGACTTCCTGAGAAGGCCATAACTGAGGACGCAAATTAGGATCAAAAGACACAAACAAGCCGGCTTCGCGAGCCTTCTTGAGCATGAGCTTGACTGCAGCACGGGTTGAATCAGACAAAGCCGGTAAAATACCGGTCAAATGGATATTTGAGAACTTGGTAAAATCAATCTTCTCAACATCCTCTTCTGAAAGGGTTGAAGCAGCTGAACCTGCTCTGAAATAGAAAATCTCAGGATCGCCTTTGGAAACTTTGCTCTTCAGCATAAAGCCGGTACGACGCTCTTTAGTATAAATAACCAAGGAATTGTCGATACCGTTTTCATTCAGAGTACGGGAGATCAGCTTACCGAAAGGATCGTCGCCAAGTTTGGTTAGATAGGCAGTGTTGTGACCTAAGCGAGCAGATCCTGTAGCAACGTTGAATTCGGCGCCGGCAACAGCAAGGCTGTAACCCTTTACACTATCCAAAGACCCTTCGCTCTGAGCAATAAGCAGGCCCATAGGCTCGCCCGCTAACAACAATCCTTTACCCATGATGGTTATCTCCTAGTTACAGATACAAAGGCCATAACGGCCCACTATTTAATATATTCTCTGTATTTTAAGACATTTTGAAGCTTTATGCCTGATGATGAGGATCACACTCTTGCAAAAAGAGATCAGATCTTTTTGATCTGAATTAAGCTTTTCTTTAATATTTACGCAAGTTGTGCAACAATGGCACAAACAACACACTTACATACAAAAAAAAGGGACGTGATATCCTTTTACCAAGATGTTTCAACACGATTAAAACACCTGTTTAAAAGCAAATCTCCGAAGTCCCGACTGTTTTTAAGGTGCATGCATGAACGAGTTTTATCTTTCCACGGAATTTGCGGTCGAAAATACAAAAGAACCGATTAATCAGCAGATCTATAAGTTCCTGAAGAAGGCCATCATCGAATGCCGTCTGCAACCTGGTGATCCGCTGTCGGAAAACGAAGTATCTTCAAAATTCAAATTCCGTATCTCAAGACAGCCTGTACGAGAAGCTCTCATCAAACTGGCTGAAAACGATTTTGTTGTCATTGAACCTAAAAAGACTACCAAAGTAGCAAAAATTTCCAAAAAAGATATTCTGCAAGGAGCTGAAATGCGCATGGCCATCGAAGGCTACTGCATAAGAAAATCCTGCGGTCATATCGATGAGGAAACGCTTGAATTTTTGCATCAAAACATCGAAAAACAAAAACAGGCTGCCGATCAATACGACGTACACGAGCATTTTCGCCTCGATGACGAATTTCACTGTACTCTTATCCACGCTTCGGGACTTGATCGGGCTTGGAATATGGTAGAAGGCTTGAAAGCATCCATGGATCGCGTTCGTTATCTCTCGTTGGAAAACGAACTGACACCGATGATCATTACTTCAAATGCTCATCAAAAAATACTTGAAGCTCTCAAGGCCAATGATGCAGAAGCTGCACATTCTGCTCTTTATGATCACATAGGAGCCACCAGAGATCAGCTTGAAAGCGTTATTCACAAATGCAAGAGTGAATGGTTCCGAGACTAGTGCTAAGTGAATCCAAAGTAAAAAGTAATACTATATCGAATATAGTTTATATTGTGACATCTCTTTGATTTTAAGAAAAATTAAGCCGTTAAATGTACTCAGGAGTTTTTTTATGAACATGCACGAGTCCACGAATCCTGCCATACGGGTTATCAACAGCCAAGCGGGAACTTTTAATTTCGGCGGAGAAGGTATCGAGGCCAATGCCGCCACCGTTTCAGGCTCTGCTACAAAATCCCTGCTGTTAGTAGCACTGACGCTGATCTCCGGCTGGTTTGCCATGGCATACAGCATAAGCTCCATAATCGATACAGGTACTCCTGCTTCAGGTCTTATGTATGCTTCTTTAATTGCCGGAGTAATCGTAGCTTTTATCACCATTTTCAAACCGCATACTGCGCCTATAACAGCACCGATTTATGCTCTGTGCGAGGGTACGGCTTTAGGCTCGCTTTCAGGAATGTTTGAATTTAAATATCCTGGAATAGTATCTACTGCGGTCATGTCGACATTCGTCGTGGTGATGGTGATGCTGGCTCTGTGGAAATTCCGTATTATAGTTCCGACTCAACGTTTTCGTGCCGTAGTCACCAGTGCTACCTTAGGCGTATGCGTACTTTATTTTGTCAATATGATTTTCAATCTGTTCGGAACTGCCTTGCTACCTACTTCAGGTGCTTTGTCAGTAGGCATATCTCTTATAGTTTGCACCATAGCCGCCATGAATCTTGTTTTGGATTTTGACCAAATCGAGCAAAGCGTGAACATGGGGTTGCCTAAATATTTTGAATACTTCAATGCTTTCTCTGTGCTTGTCACCATATGCTGGCTTTACATTGAAATTCTTCGCCTGCTTGCAAACCGCAATGAATGACGAATCTGACTGATCTGCAAAGAAAGGACCCCTTATAATGGCGGTCCTTTTTTTCATCTGAATCACATCCTGAATTTAAACAATACACGTCGTTATCCCTCAAAACAGTTCTTTAACAACTTTCTGACCGTTTTATTTATCCTGATTGACAAATGCAGACATAGCTTCTTTTCTTTCTGCTAAAATTCTTTACATGAGAGATTTAAATACCTGTCGTCTGGCCATCGACGAAATTGATGGAAAACTGCTGGATCTGCTTAGTCAACGAAAAGACGTGGCAGCAGACATAGCCGAATGCAAATTACAAAAAGATCAAAAGATCAGTGATCCTGCCCGTGAGCAGGAAAAACTTGACGCGATCATGGAAAAAGCAAGAGCTCTTAATCTGCCTCCAGCTTTTGCTGCGGCGGTTTTTAAAACAGTCATAGCAAATACCGTTTCATACGAACAGGAATATGCGATAAATCGTCTGCATCACCAAAAGATAAAACGCTCAACCTCGGTTGCTTATCTTGGCCCCAAAGGGACCTACTCTCACCTTGCGGCAATGCGTTATTTAAGCATGTACACAGATCACATCAAAGAACGCGACTGTCGTGCATTTGATGAGATCGTGGCAAGCGTTGAAAGCGGAAAAAGTGAATACGGACTGCTCCCTATTGAAAACTCAAGTTCAGGAAGTATCAACGGTGTTTTAGATGTTTTACAAGATTCAAAAGTTTCTTTGGTAGGAGAGATCTTCGTTCCGATCGACCACGCCGTTCTAACCTGCGCGAAAGTGAATGTAGGCGAAATCACAGACATCTATTCTCACCCTCAGCCTATAGAACAGTGCTCGCGCTGGCTTAAGGATTTCATGCCGAAAGTAAATATTCACTACATGAAATCTACCTCACATGCGATGGAGGAAGTGCAAAAGCTTAACGATCCGCATTGCGCTGCTATTGCAAGCCATCACGCAGGATCTTATTACGGATTGTTGCCAATTATGGACAATATTGCCAACAATGTGCACAACTACACCAGATTTGTGGCAATTTCAATGATCCCGTTGCTTTTGCCCGAAAGTATTGACGCAAAAACATCAATCTCCTTTACCGTAGCCAAATACACGCCGGGATCGTTAATTTGCGTACTCAATGAATTTTCAAAGCTCGGAATAAACCTTACCAAACTCACTTCTCGTCCGAGGCTGTCACCGGGTCACGACACTTGGGAAGAGATATTTTTTGCCGACGTACAAGGAAATCTCTCTTCGCCGCAAATGCAAAACTGTCTTGAAAAAATAAGAAGCTACACCGGATCGCTGAAGATCCTCGGATGCTACGCCTCAGACGAACGCAAACGCAAATAAACTTTGTCCATCAAAAAACGGAGCTTAAAAGGGTCCGTTTGTTATTAGCAGTTTAAATTATTTGCAGTTCACCATCTATAGCTCCGGCCTGATCCAAAGCCTCCAGGACGGACATAAGATCTCCTGGTGCAAGCCCCACTTGATTTACAGCCCGTACCAAATCATCAAGAGACGCACCGGTGTCAAACTTAAACATTTTTCCTTTCTTCTCATTAACATTAATTTGAGAATTGGGGATCACTGCCGTTCTTCCTTGAGAGAAGCTGTTAGGTTGTGATACTTGGGGATCTTCACTTACCGTAACAGTAAGACCGCCATGGGTTACCGCCACCGGTTTTAGTTTTACATTGCTGCCTATTACTATGGTACCGGTACGGGAATTGACCACGATCCTGGCCTTATCTTCACCTTGATCTACATCAAGATTTTCTACTGCTGACAAAAATTCAACGCGTTTTGAAGGGTTTCGCGGAGCCATTACTCTGACGGAAACGGCATCCTGAGCAAAAGCCGAACCGTCGCCGTAAAAATCGTTGATGGCGTCAGCTACATTTTTTGCAGACGTAAAATCCGGTCTGTCAAGATTCAACACAAAGCTGTCTGAACTTTGAAAATTATTAGGAACTTCACGTTCAACAATGGCACCATTGGCAATACGGCCGACGGTGGGCGTATTCACCGTCACTTTGGAACCGTCAGCACCTTCAACCCCCAAACCGCCTACCACCAAAGATCCCTGAGCTATGGCATACACGTTACCGTCTATACCGCGTAACATAGTCTGTAACAGAGTACCTCCTCGCAATGAGGTTGCCTCGCCTATAGCAGACACCGTAACATCTATGGTCTGTCCGCGCTTTGAAAACGGCGGCAAAGTAGCGTGAATGGCGACAGGAGAGACATCCTTGATCTTAAGGCTGGTAGAATCAGGAACCTTGATCCCGAAATTATTCAACATAGATCTGAAAGTCTGCTCGGTAAACTTATTATTTTTTTCACCGGTACCGGCCAAACCGACGACCAAACCATAACCTACCAGCTGGTTGTCCCTAACCCCTTCAACGCTTGCAATGTCTTTAATGCGCGAAGCGTCGGCACTAATACCGGAAAACACCAGCACAGCCGCTACTGCAAGCCTTACCATTGCTGACAATTTCATATCGTCGCCTCTATGTATTTATTCGGATATTTCAAGAAATTAACCGAATATATTAAACACGCTGTTGAAAAATTGTGATAACCAACCGCGTTTTTGAGTATTAGCTAAATCCCCAGTACCGCCGTACTGAATTCTGGCATTGGCTATACGCTGTGAAGACACGGTGTTGTCTGAATTGATATCCTCAGGACGAACCAAGCCTGTTACGCGCACATACTCATTACCGTTGTTGAGCATAAGCCATTTCTCACCCTGTACTTGCAAATTACCGTTGGTAAGCACACGCACAACGCTTACAGAAATCTGCCCGGACAGACTGTTGCTTTGACTGGCAT
>CABQMD010000026.1 GCA_902465145.1 uncultured Succinatimonas sp.
GTCAGGGCTTACATCTTGTGGCCTGTGTGTTTTCAGGAACCAAGTTAAGAGCTTTGTCTGTTGAAGAGGTAGAGCGCTAGCGTTTCATATAAGCAGACAAGAGATCACTGAAGCGATCAGGCATAAAAAGATCCCGCAACGGCGTATTTTTCTGGCTATTTGCATGGGAGATGAGGCATCAGGTTGTCTCTCTCCTCCTATACGCGGCAGCCTTACTATCTGTCCTTGATAGCAACGGGGACCGCCTAACGCAAGATCACATCCTCCACCGAGACAACCTTGAATAAACCCGCTCATGGGAGCCGGGTGGGAATCCAATCCGCCTACGGCACCGCGCAGGGCGGCAACAGGCGAGAGTGAAATTAAAGACATAAGCAAAAGCATTGCGGCGACAGGTGCCAGCATAAATTGTTCAAGTCTTCTGATCCCAGATGCAAATTCTTTATTTTGCAGATGTTTTTTTGAGGAAAAGGCTTGATCCATTATGGCTACCAATTGCATGATCACTGCTCCCTCAAGACCTGCAATAAGGTACCAAACGATCACGGCAAACCAGGTGCAGGACAAAGCCATGGATGCATATTCGCAACAAGCTTTGGATATTCCCATGTAAGAGAGTTTGTCGCACTCCCTCTCAAGTTTTCTTGCTATGACTTTACGAGCCTTGTTTTTTTCATCGTGGCGTAAGAGATAACTTGTCTGCCAAACGGCATCCAGCGTATTTTTAGAATCCAAAAGCAAAGGCAGAATAAAGAGCGCAAGCAGGTTGTCAAAACCGGTACAAGCATGAATGAGTACGGTTAAGGCCCAAGCCGTCAACAGTACTACCGTGGGTAACATGATCCCGGCAAAGATCTTTTGTGAGGAACTGTTATTATCACGGTTTACTCTGGCTGCTAAAACCTTCAGCAGAGGTTTGAGGCGAGAAAGCCTTAAAGAAGAAGGAATAGGAATGATAAGCTCTGCCAATACGGCTATCAGCAGTACTACGGCACTGTGATCAAGCAACGCGAAGAGATCGCAAGATCCGAA
The DNA here is from genome assembly GCA_902465145.1 of uncultured Succinatimonas sp. GTDB lineage: Bacteria > Pseudomonadota > Gammaproteobacteria > Enterobacterales > Succinivibrionaceae > Succinivibrio. The sequence continues at coordinate 1,033 of CABQMD010000026.1, forward strand.
TGCGTTTGCTTGCATTCCTTGAAGCAGAGTTTCCATTTCATTCATGTTGATGACTACAGCAACGGCAACAGGGCGGTAACAAGTTTGGCACTTAAGGCCGCAGCCATAGGCATAAACTCATCGTAGGCTACGGTGACACCTTCTGAGGCTTCATCTGAGACTGCTCTTACAATAAGGAAAGGGACGCCGCAATCATGGCAAATGTGAGCAATGGATGCTCCTTCCATCTCACAGACTTTGGCATCGGGAAAAAGTTGTACTACGGATTTTTTTTGAGTACTTGTGTTGATGAACTGATCCCCTGAGACAATGAGCCCGGTTTTGATTTTGCCTTTGAGTTCAGGAAGATTTCCTGCAGCAATTTCGGCCTTTGCCATAAGTTCCGAATCTGCGTTGAAATAAAGATCATGTCCTGCAATCTGACCTTTGCTGTAGCCGAAGGCAGTCAGATCTGCATCGTGGTAAGCAGCCTTAGAGGAGATCACCATATCGCCGATTTTAAGATCAGGTGCAAGAGCTCCTGCGCATCCTGTATTGATCACAGCCGAGGGCTTGCATCTGTCGATTAGCATGGCGGTGACTGCGGCGGCTGCACATTTGCCTATACCGCATTGCACAACTGCCACGTTCTTGCCTTTTAATTTTCCGGTATGGATCTCTGCCATAGCGGTTTTGATAACAGAGCTTTCTTCAAGTGCGTTAATAAGACCTGTAACCTCAGGTTCCATGGCGCCTATGATGCCTATGGTCATGTGAATATCCTCTTGTATGGGGATCGGTCATTGCCGATGTTGAAATCATTAACGGACGAAGTCCTATTTTCTTTGCGTATTGTATATGAGAGAGGCCGTGCGAGGAGAGAGGTTAGGCACAACCTTGAGCATGAAAAAAGGCAGGATCAATTTGGATCCTGCCAACGGGTTTTATTTACTTGCGTAAATAATCTTTAAGTATCTATTCTGAGAAAGCTCAGATTAGAATACGTAACGGGCACCGAACATGACGGAGTTGTGAGAGTCTTTGTCGTCGGCAAGTGCAAAGTTGGTGATCTTTGAATGATAATCATCAGAGCCGGCATCGATGCAAGTCTCAGCCCAAATCTTGAAGTTGGGGGTGACGTTGTAGTCAGCGATCAACTGGAAGAATTTCTGATCAAATTCATCAGATCCAAGTCTATCGGCTTGAACTTTGTCATTGATGTAATGATATGAAGCGCCAATACGGATGCCGCTATCGAAGCCGTAAGTTACAACGCTTTCCCAAGCTTTTACTTTGTGCTCTCCACCGTCAACATCTTGCGTAGTGGCCTTTGAGTAAGCGTAGTTAGTAGCAATGTACAAGCCTTTGCCATTGGTACCCCAAGAAATCGAACCGTCGACAGTCTTAAGATCGTCTACCAAATAAGAATAGCCGTGTGATTTTGAAGCGGTAGCACTATCATCTTTATCCTGACCATTCAGGTAGAGGTAAGCGGCACGTACGCTGATAGGTCCGAAGACAACGGCAGGAGAGGTATAGCCGGCATAGACGGAGAAGCCTGAATCAACGTTGAAAGAACCTTCGGTATCAGTCTTATATTTATCTTCAGCGAACTGATAGGAAACACCGGCATCAAAACCGAAGCCTTTCCACATATAGGAGAGGTGACCGGAGTTACGCTCGTCGTTGCAACCGAACACACCGACTTCGTCCAAAACGTCAACAGCAGATGATGCGAAGACGAAAGGATCCTTATAACGGCCCATCTGGACTTTACCGAAGTTGCCGAAATCAACACCTAAGAACTGCTGACGAGCAGAAAGAGAAGCGTTCTCATCAGAAGTTCCGGAGTGCTGAGCCTGCCACTCGTTATAGGCATAAGCAGCGATGTTGCTGGTCAGCTGAGTACGGCCGGCCATGGTCAGACGAGCACGATCACGGGTAGTGGCATCGGCACTTTTACCGATGTTATTGGTTTTATCACCAAAATAGGTGTTACCAGCATTGCCGGCCATAAATTCGATCTGGCCGCCGACAGCCAAAGTGGTGCCGTCTTTGTCATAGACCTGAGCGGCGGAAGCAGCAGAAGCTGCGAAAGCTGCTGCAGCGATGGCTACAGCTAAAACTGACTTCTTCATAGTTAGAATCCCATAATTTATAGTTAAGCAAAACGTGTTATGCGAATTGCCTGTGTTCTTTATCGAACGCAAGTGAACTATAGCAGTAAAATTCGATCAATAAAAAAAAAATACGTATTGATCTAAAATTGTGATCATGATCACGTAATTTAAGGGAACTAAATCACATATCAACTGTCGTGACGGCAACAAAAGTCGCCAAAGAGAAAGATCTTCGGTCAGATTGGAATGTAAAAATAGGTAAAAATTGACTGCTTCTTACTTGTAAAGTGAATATTCACAAGCATAGGACAGCGCGCGAGCATTCATGTATTGTCCCGCTAATGAAGAGTTAAGACCGTCCTTTGCAATGGATTTGCGCAGAGCACTTGATGAAAGCAAATGAAAGGGATGATTTAATAAAAAGATGTTTCCTGCCGGCGTTTCTGAGGCATTTTTAAAAGATAAATGATCGTCTTCAGTGACACTGCATTCTTGAAGTAAAGATGCGATTACAGGTTTTATTTCCTTGGATTCATAGCCTGTGCGGGTAAAGCACACCAAGTTGGCCAGGGTATGAAGCGACAGCCCGTTTTTCCACTCGTCTATGTAAAGCAGTGAATCAGAACCCATCACAAAGAACAGGGGCGTTTTCGGACCATATTGCTGACGCAAGATCGATAAGGTCTCACAGGTGTAATGGTGTCTTGAATCGTCTTCTTCAAGATCGGCTATTTCAAAATCAGGATCTCCGAAGTCTTCAAGTGCCATATTGAGCATGGCTCTCCTGTCTTTATAAGAAACAGTGACGCTGTCTTTATAAGCAGGAGATGCGTTCGGAATAAATAGTACCTTGGTAAGTGAAAAAATTTCTTTGGTTTTGGCAGCTATTGCCAGATGATCGTGATGTACGGGATTAAAAGATCCCCCGAGTATGCCGATCCTTTCGTGTGAATTCATGGTATTTAGATGTCTCTTAACGGTTTGAAAGTTATAACGTTAAAGTTCATCACGACCGCACACATATTCTGTAAAGATTGCAAAGCCTCGTTAAAACGAAAGGTACTCCAAAATTTCGAAGCTTTTGACAATTCTTCTGATAAATAGTCATAGAGGTGGTCCGGCATGTTAAAGCAGCTTTAGTTACGGCTTGCTGCATGTTAAGGGAGCGAATGCCTAAAGAAGAGAAGAAAGAAGTGCGCGAACGATAGTCCATGTTGCCTGGATTTGCTGATTTGGTTACTGGTATTGCGCTTAGAGCGTTATCAAGTTGTGAAATCACCTGAGCAGTAGTTTCTGCAAGTGCACTTGATCCCTGACAGAGGGTATTTAAGGCATTGAGGGCACGAATACCGTTACCGCTTAAAATCGCTTCGGCTATTTCAAAACCGCTGAAACGGCTGTCTTGTAAGGCATATCTGTCAAGCAGTTGAGGAGTGAGCATTGCGTTCGGGCTGGTCATGGAGATGAGTTCCAGGATTTGAGCAATGCTTACCAGATTGCCGTCAAAGTTGGCTGCCATGTATTGAGCACATTCTTTGTTGCAACCAAGTTTATATTTTTGAGCCCGTCCGATGATCCATCTTACGAGTTCTTCACCTTCGGGAGGGTAAATGATCTCAAGGATCCCGCCGCGTCCTTTGATAAAAGAGACAGCCGCTTCGCTTACGGTTTTTAGGGCAGAGGTCTTTTTTTCAAGCGCTTGGTAAGGCTTTGCCGGCAATTTAGCGTAACTTGCCTGAATACGTGGAAGATCCACTACTATAACTACCCCAGGACGGATCCTTTGTGCTATCAGCATCAAAACCTGCGAAGCGGTTTTATTCATCTCCTTAAGATAAATTTTGATGATGCGATCACCTCCGAAAAGCCCCGGATCGATGAGTTCGTTTTCCAAAACTTTGAGATTTGCATCTCCGGTTGTCTGAAAATCCGAGTTTGTGAAGATCATGAATTGAGCATCGGGCAATTCTTTTCTGGCAGCGGCAATCACGGATTCACTGCGTTCATTTTTTAAAAGAGGATCATCTGATGCAAAAATTGCGATCGGAGGACAATTCATGTTTAGAAATCCTCGTCGTTGATTTCAGGAGCTTCGTCTTTTAACTTGGGTTTTATTTTAGGCAGTGAATAGCTGCGATTTAAGTATTGTTCGTCGCGATCTTCTTGAGAATTGAGTACTGCAGAGCCGTTGTTAAGATCCGAGACTGAATATTGCTTTCCTTCGGATATTTCCTTTTCATTTTGATAACGCAAGGCATCCATAAGCGTTAGCCCTGCAGGAACGGCGTCGTCCTTGATTTTACTTTGAGGGTTATCCTTGGATTCTGTTAACTGTGCTGGAGTGAGTACTTCAGAATCCGGATCCGACTGACGACCGAGATAGGAAATGCGCATGACTAATTGGGACGCCAATTCGTCGTAAGTTTCGTCAAGCATTTCCTGAAATTCGTTGGAGGTTGCCAAAGCTTTGCCTGATTTATTAAGGTAGGTACGCGTAAGCGAGTTTTTCATGAGCAAAGGACGGTGTCCCGGGATTTTTAAGATATCTGCAGTGGATACGATGAGATTGTATTCAAGCGCTGACATGAAGACATTTACAGATACGAGAGGAGTGTTTACCCTCGGAGTTGGGATACTTAATTCCGGTAAAGTTGGATCTTTTCCGTTTACTCCGTCGTCTCCGTAGCCGTCGGTATAAACTTTTACGCCGTGTACCCTTAAAAGATCTACGGTTTTTCTAAAGAACGAATTGTGCCAGTTACCGCTTACTTTAAGTGCCGGTACTGTCTGTGCCAAACTTACTTCGTCTGGCAAATGAAAGCCGCAGGCAGAAAGCGTCAAAGCGGCAACGGTAAGACAGGAGGCAAAAAGGAAGCGTAAGATCATGCATCACCCCAAAATAAGTACGACTTTTATCTTTAGGTCGAACTCTGATTAAAACGTTTTGAAATTAAGCTTTGTTTAATTATTCGACAATTTTACAGCTTTGCGACGATGCTTGCAGTAGAGATGAAGAAAGTTGCAACTTGTAAGAGTGCTTCTTGTATGCATATAAGGCCGGAGATTATCACCTTGCGCAAGTAGTACTTTTCACAAAGTGTGCGAAAATATTTGCATATATGCAAATAAAATAGTTGCGTATAAGCAAAAAAAACTTCCGTATATGCAAATATAGTTTGCTTATAGTGCAGCAATCCTAAAATTTAGGACCAATACATTGGTTAAAGGTATACAGCAATGCAATTGATATTCAATCAATACCTGACTGCAAGAGATCCTGCAATAGAGGAAGATTTAAAATTGGCCTCGGCAACGGGATTTAAAGGCTGTGAGCTTTTTTTTGATACCCAGGCAAAGCTTTTATCATCAGGAGCGGGACTTGCATCGGAGAGAGAGCTTTTAAAAGAATTGGCTCTTCCTGCAGTATGCGCAGGAACCTTGCGCTGGCTTCCCGAGCATGCCGGCAGTGAAGAAGAAATTTTTTGGGAAAACGATAAGCTAAGCCTTCTTGGTACTTTATTCAAAGCCTTCAGAGTACCTTTGTGCGCAGTGGAGATCTATTGCGCTCATGACGAAAATGAATTGGCACTTTACCCTGTTGCGGCAACGAAAGAAAAGCTTGCTCAGGCATTGTCGTCATATACCCGCGAGTTTACCTATATAGGCTTCGGGTTGTGTCCGGACAGCAATCCGCTGTGCCTTATAAACTCCCCCAAAGCAGCTTTTGAGATCATTAAAGACTGTGCCAATGCCAAGCTTTCTTTGATTTTGGATGCCGGTATGCTTGCACAGGAGCATCTTGGTGAGATCCGATCTCTACCTAAAAGAGCGGTATCTTTGGTGCGTCTTGGTGCAGATCCTGATTTTAATTTGGAGTTTATGCGTGAAGTAGGTAAAACCGGTTATGACGGTAATGTATCTCTTTCTTCTACGCTTACCGGAAGCGGGGATCATGAGGAAAATCTTAAAGAAGCTTTTTCTTTGATGTCATCAGCGCTTAATTGAAAAAGAATCAACAGGCATAAAAAAGACTTAATTAGACCGGGAATAGGGAGATGCAGAAGAAACATTGGTTAAGAGTGTTTGAATTCACCCTTGCAGCGGTTGCATTGTTGCTTGCAGCTGTTTTTTACACCCTGCGTCAGTATGAATTGCTGGATACCCAGAAAATAGATGCTCGCAACAAGCCTTATAAAGTTGAAGCCGGGATGACCTCGCGTATTGTCGGTAAAGAGCTTACCGAGGATCAGTATCCTGAATTCGTACTTAAACTGTGGTTGCACAATCACCCGCAGTTGCAAACAGTGCAAAAAGGTCGTTATCGCATAGACGGAAGTAAAAATTTGGCTGAAATTCTAAGTGATATGGTGCAGGGTAAGGTAATAGAAGATGAATATCCTCAGCTGACTATTATCGAAGGTGCCAATCTTGCGTATTTGAATTCAGCCTTAAAGAAGTTATTGCCCAAACAATATCCGGATTTAAAAGAGTTGGTTGAAAAACCTGCGGACTTTATCATCGAAAGTTTAAAAAACGATCAGGAACTTTTAAAGGCTGTAGGCGGAGCGGGGACGTCTCTTGAAGGGTTGCTCATGCCTGCAACTTACCCTGTTTTTCATCAGGATAAACCTCAGGAGGCATTGGGTGCGGCATTGCGTGCTACGGCCCGCTTTATGGCTGCTGAATGGCCGTTAAGAGATAAGCGTATTTTTGTAAATACCCCGTATGAAGCATTGATTGTAGCTTCAATCATCGAAAGGGAAACTTTGATAAACGATGAACGTCCTCATGTAGCGGCCGTTTTCTACAATCGTCTGCGTAAAAAAATGCGTCTTCAGACCGATCCTACGGTGATGTACGGGATCTCTCCTGAGTTCCAAGGGAAACTTAGCAAGGAGATGTTAAAAAAAGACACTCCTTATAATACTTATACCAGAGCAGGCTTACCTCCTACTCCAATCTCCATGCCAAGCAAATCCTCGATACTTGCGGCTTTGCATCCTTCGGATACTAATGCCTTGTACTTTGTGGCCGCCGACGTAAGTCCTGCTCAGGGGCATGTTTTTACCGGAACATTAGATGATCACAATAAAGCCGTAGCCGATTATCGTCGCAAGGTATCTGAATATAAAAAGAATCAAAGCGACAGTAAAAATACCGAACCAAAAGTAGCAAAAGAAAAGGGGGCAGAGAAAAATAAAGTTTCCGCCGAGTCGTCTGCAACAAAAGACAAGAAAGTCTCTGAAGAGCCGGCAAAGAATGCCAAATCCGTGCAAAAAAATGACAAAAAGCAGCCTGAAAAAAAATCAGAGGATCAGGAGAAAAAAGCCAATTTGTCAGATGACGGCAAGGTTTTAGCAGAAACCTCAGGTGAAATTGTGATTACGCTTGATGCAAAAAATGAAGATCAGGCGGCAAAACAGCACCAA
>CABQMD010000027.1 GCA_902465145.1 uncultured Succinatimonas sp.
AAAGCATTGCCGTGTGAGAGTACCTGATCGCAAAGGGAAGGATCCTGCAGAATGTTTTCATCGTATTTAAGATCGATATCGTTGATCACGCGATCTGGTGCGGCAGGATCTGCTTTTTTCGGAGTGTTTTCATAGAGGGTCTCTCCGTTGCGACTTATCTTGGTAATAAGGTAGGGGGAGAGTTTATAACCGCCGTTGGCAAAGACTGCGTAACCTGTAACCAACTCCAAAGGAGTTACTTCTACTGAGCCCAAGGCCATGGATTCTACTTGTTGAGATTTGGGAATTTCAAAACCGAATTTCTGAACGTGAGTTACGGCATTGGGAACACCTATTTGCCTTATAAGACGTACTGAAACTACGTTTTTGGAACGGGCCAGAGCTTCGCGCAAGGTCATGATCCCGTCGTAACGGTTGGGGGTGTTTTTAGGTTCCCACCAGGTGCGGGAGCCGGGATCCCAAGTGCGCAAAGGTTCGTCCATGAACAGTGAATTTATGGATATACCTTTGGCAACGGCTGCAGAATATAAAAAAGGTTTGAAATTAGAGCCGACCTGTCGTTTGGCCATGGTGGTGCGATCAAATTTGCTCTTTTCAAAATCATAACCGCCGACCAAGGCTTCTATGCCGCCGTCATACGGGTTTAACGCTACCAGTGACGATTCCACTTCAGGCAGCTGTGTCAGAGTAAGAAGTCCTTTTTCGTCGTTATACACATAGATCACGTCCCCTGCTTGCATGATGTCCGACGGTTTTTTAGGAGCAGCTCCCTGACTGCGATCGGATCTGAACGGCGCGGCCCATTTCATGCCTTCCCATGAGAGCACTGCAGTCTTTTGATGGCGAAACATCAGGGTTGCACTGCGATCTTTGTCGTTAACGCTGTTTACCAGCGCAGGAACTATGAAGTGATAGCGATCATAGGAGCGCAATAATCTTTCTCTGCCGTCGTCGTTGTTAGTAAAATCCTGTATTTGTGAGGTTTTGGCGGCAACTCCGCGATAGCCGTGACGTTTGTCATAAGCAGTTACGCCTTTGAACACGGCGTAGTGAGCGTCAAGCTGAGTTTTGGAATCAATTGAGGTATAAATTTTAAACCCGTCGGTATAAGCCTGCTCACCGAAGCGGTCCAGAACAAACTGACGGGCATTTTCAGCAACGTATGGAGCGTAAGCCTCAAGCGGGGCTCCGTGTAAAAAGGTTTTATAGGGAGCTGAAGACGCTTCGTCAAATTCTGCCTTGGTAATATAACCAAGACTCAGCATGCGTCCAAGTACCGTATTGCGTCTGTCACGCGAGCGCTCGGGATTTGAAATCGGGTTTAAAGTGGACGGAGCTTTGGGTAATCCTGCAATGGTAGCCATTTGCGCGAGCGTAAGATCTTTTAATTCTTTGCCGTAGTAAACCTGTGCGGCGGCTGCAACTCCGTAGGCGTTGTGTCCTAGGGCAATTTTGTTGAGATAGAGCTCGAAGATCTCATCTTTGGTAAGTACCTGTTCAATACGCAATGAGATGAATACTTCTTTTATTTTGCGCTTTAAGGTTTTTTCGCGGGTTAAGAAAAAGTTACGGGCTACCTGCTGGGTAATGGTGGATGCTCCCTGAGTGGCGCGACCTGAGTTGGCCACGGCCACGGCGGCTGCTCGCAATATACCTATGGGATCGACTCCGTTGTGTTCATAGAAACGGCTGTCTTCGATTGCTAAAAATGCCTGACGCAATTTCAGCGGAATTTGATCAAGCGGCACCGGAATACGCTTGGCTTCACCGAATTCTCCTATGAGCTTTCCGTCTTTAGTAAAAATCTGCATGGGAGTTTCGAAACTTACATTGCGTAATTCCGATACATCCGGCAAAGAACCTAAGGCACTGTAATAAAGTCCGGCTCCGGTTGCGGTGGAGATGGCACCTAAAAAAAGACCCGCCCAGATTGCGGTACGTACAATTTGCAGACGAAGAAACACTTTTCACCCAGATCAACTAATAATGCGGTATTCTAACATTTGAGCAAACGGCGCAGTATAGCCAAAAACAATGTAAAAAGACAAAAAGGATCAAAGATGAAAGGCTTAAACAAGCGGATTTTTCTCATCGGCCCCATGGGAGCGGGCAAAAGTACCGTGGGCAAAGCTTTGGCTTTGCTTTTGGAAAAGCCTTTTTTGGATCTTGATGAGGAAATAGTGCGTCAGGCAGGAATGAGCATTCCGGAAATTTTTAAACTTGAAGAAGAAAAAGGCTTCAGAGCACGCGAGACTTTTGCACTTAAAAGTTCTTTGAAGCACGAAGCCGTGATCGCCACCGGCGGCGGCATCGTGGTTACGCCTGAAAATCTTGAAATTTTAAAAGAAAACGGTCTGGTGGTATATCTGCGTGCCGACGTTGAAACTCAATATCAGCGTACTAAAAAAGATAACGGCCGCCCTATGCTGTATGCAGATGATCGCAAAACCAGATTGCAACAGATTTTTGATTATCGTGATCCTCTTTACCGTAGCATCAGCGATATTTTGGTAGACAGCGGACGCAATGAAGTCCGAGTCTGCGTGGAACTTATAAAAAAGGAAATGTGAGAACGTTATGAGAATCATTACCGTAGGTCTTAAAGAACGCTCATATCCAATCTATATAGGGAACGAATTAAATTACGGCAATATAGCCAGAAAAGCTTTGCCTAAGATCAGGGATCTTTTAGTAGTATCAAACGATACCGTAGCTCCTTTATATATGGAACAGCTTAAAAAAGATCTTGAAAAGCATGACTTTAAAGTGCGAGAGTGCATCTTAAAAGACGGAGAGTGCTATAAGACCGTCGATTCGTGGATGCAGATAGAAACTGCATTACTGCAAGACGGCTATGGACGTGACAGTGCCGTAGTTGCCCTAGGAGGCGGTGTGGTCGGGGATATGGCAGGCTTTGCCGCAGCCTGTTATCAGCGCGGGATCCCGTTTATCCAGATCCCTACTACTCTTTTGGCTATGGTGGATTCTTCAGTAGGAGGAAAAACAGCCATCAATCATCCTTTGGGAAAAAACATGATAGGAGCTTTTCATCAGCCAAAAGCAGTGGCTGCCGAACTTTCGGTGTTGAAAAGTCTGCCTGCGCGCGAGCTCTCCTGCGGTTTGGGAGAGATCATCAAAACAGGCGTCATCTATGATCAGGATTTCTTTTTGTATCTTGAGAAGCATGCTCATAAAGTTTACGAACTTGATTTTGACGTGATCTCCCATATAGTGCAGCGTTGCTGTGAGATCAAGGCAGAGGTCGTAAGCAAAGATGAGCAGGAGCACGGACTCAGAGCCATATTGAATTTCGGTCATACTTTCGGACATGCCGTGGAAGCCTTCTTAGGATTCGGAACTTGGTTGCACGGTGAAGGCGTAGGCTTAGGCATGGTGATAGCTTCTGCCTTGGCTAAAAAACGCGGACTTATAAGCGCTGAGGATTTTGAACGCATCCATGCTTTGATTGTACGTTGCAGATTACCTGATCGTATTCCTGAGAACATGCAACCTCAGGATTTTCTGCGTCTCATGCGCCATGACAAGAAGGTAAGACAGGGCGTTATCCGTTATGTCTTGCCAGAGCGTTTGGGACAGGTCGGTTTGTACACCGATGTGAGCGATGAAGAGGTAGTCTCCTTGATAAACGATCTTAAGGGTATAAAGTGACGAAAATGTCATCGCATCCTAACACCCGACTTAAGATCACTGATCTTCTGTGTTCGCAGTTTCGTGAAGCAGGATCTTTTGTGATCCTTTCAGGAGACAGCGGCAGCGGGCGTACCGGTGCGCTTGAGAACGTAATTGCTGAACTTGAAGATCGCTATCAGATAATCTTTGTCCCCTGCAGCGCCGATGAATCGCTGGTTGCTTTAAGACAGATGTTTTTATCGCAGTTGTTGCCGGGAGGCAAATGGGATGTCAATTTAAATTTATGCGATACCTTAAACAGGATCCCAGTACCCGGACGTCGCAAAGTGTTGGTGATGGTTGATGATATCGATGCAGTAACCATCGGCTTTTTTAACGAATTAAAATCCCTTTATGAGCAGACTCTCGGGGGAGGGCGTTTTGCTTTTTTGCTTACGGCACATCCTCTTTGGACCCAGCAGGTACAGCGTGCAAGCTTAGCAAGCTTAAAAGGTAAATTTCGCGAAATTGCGATGTTGCCTTTGTCTTTACAGGAAAGTCTGTCTTTGGTTAAGGCATATTTTGAGGCTGCAGGCAAAAACAGGGATTATGAAGCTATTTCTCAAAAACTTCCTCGATATTTGGAAGGTTGCAAGGGTAATATAAGCAAGGTTATTAAACAGACGGAGCTTCTTATGGACGATCCAAAGTTGGCTCAGAGCGCCAGGCCGCCTGAGAATGAGGCGCAGTTGCGTGCGCTGAAAAAGAAAAAAAATCGCGGTTTGGCCGGGATTTTTATCACTGTCGTAAGCTTAATCATAGTCATATTGTGCATCATTCCGCTCTTTACCGGAGGATCACTTTTCGGCGGTGATGAAAGGAATGAAGAAGGGACTGATGCCTCTACGGTCATACGACCGGGGGCTTCATCTTTGCCGTCATTCTCTTCTGGTAACCGTGATGATTATCAGAAAGGACAGGAAGACAGCGCCGAAAAAGCAGAACAGGCAAAGTCCAATTTGCCAGATGTATCGGTTGATGAGGCATTAAAGGCAGAGCAGAGATCCTCGGATCCTCTGCGCTCTTCTGCTCCTGCACCTACGGATCTTAAAGCACAACAGGAGCACGGCAGTGCCGACAAGCCGCAGCTTGATGACGGAGCTTTGCTTCCTGATCTCAAAGAAGGCATAGAGGCCAATACCCCTGATGCCGAGCATAAAAAATCGGTAACCCTTAACGGGGAAACCCTCGATGCCATCGAGAAGAGCGAGGCCGGATCAGGAAAAGATCCGGAATTACCCCGGCGAAGCCTGGACGGATCTTTAAAAAAAAATGATGTAGAAGGCAAAGTGCAGAGTGCAGGCAGCGGTGATTTCTTAACCCGCGGCGACAATATGCTGCGACAAGACGCAATTAAGGCAGAGGATGAGGCTTTGCGCAGACAAAGTGAAGCTGAAGCCTTAAAGCAGTTGCAAAATACCAAAGCTGCAGAGGAAGAAGCAAAATTAAAAGTACTTGCCGACAAAGCCGCGGCTTCTCTGGATGAAGGCGAAAAAAAGAGCATTCAGGCTCAAAAGCGCAATGCTTCTGCCAAGAGAAATTCAAAGCCACGTGCCAACAGATCTGCAAGTTACAGCGGTCCTGAGCGCGGCGGGATCCCGGGAAGCGTCTCAGAGCTTTGGAACAAAAACGCCGATCATTATACTTTGCAGGTAATTGCAGGTCGCAACCGTCAGGCCGTGGTGCAGGCGTCGGCAGGAGTTTCTGATCGTTATTGGATTTATGAAACGACCCGCGAGCGTCGTCCCTGGTATGTCTTGGTGACGGGGGACTTTGCAAGTCCCAATGCAGCCGTTAGGGAAAGAGCTAAATTGCCTTCTTCTTTGAGAGTAGGCGGACCGTTCCCCAAAACCTTTGACCGCGTGCAGACAGAAATGAGACTTAGTACAGCCAATGGACGTTAATAATAAAAAGTATCTGATTGCAGGATCCATCCTCTCGGCCGATCTTTTGAATTTGGAGAAAGATGTAGGACAGGCCGTGGAGCAGGGTGTGGATATCATTCACTTTGACGTGATGGATTATCATTTTGTGCCGAATATGACCTTCGGTCCCATGTTTTTAAAGAAAATGCGCTCACGTTTTCCCGATATCGTATTTGACGTGCATCTTATGGTAGAGCCGGTGACGGAGCAGGTGGTAGGAGACTACATCGATGCCGGTGCATCATGGGTATCCTTCCATCCTGAGGCCTGTACTCATGTTGAGCGCATGCTTTCTTATATAAGATCGCGCGGCGTAAAGGCCGGTCTGGCATTAAATCCCGGTACCGGGATCGAATTTCTGCGTTATTTGTGGCATACCTTGGATTTTGTATTGGTAATGACGGTAAACCCGGGGTACGGCGGGCAAAAACTTTTGCCCTCTTGTCTTACCAAAGTTGCCGATGTCAGGCGTATGGTTGCAAAAGAAAGTGATCACAAAATCTTAATAGAGGTAGACGGAGGCGTGAAAGAATCCAATATCGCTATGATTGCAGAACACGGCGCGCGTGTTTTTGTCGTAGGATCGGCTTTCTTCGGGGAAAAAGACAAAGCGGCAGCTTTGTCGGCTCTGACTTCTGCGCTTGAGAATAAACAGTCATGAAATTGAAGCATGTTCCCAAGGGGCTCATCTTTGATTTGGACGGCACTTTGGCAGATACCCTGCCTCAGCTTGCGCTGGCAGCCAAACTCTCGTGTGAGGCGGCAGATCTTAAAGCTCCTACGCTAGATGAGGCAAAAACCTACGTAGGAAACGGAGTCAAACTGCTTTTGACAAGAGCCATAGCAGGTCGTCGTAATGCCGTGCCTGATGATGTTGATAAAACCTTGCTTGCAAGGGTACGGGAGCTCTTTAATCACTATTACAGTGAAGGCTTGTCGAGCAATTACAGTTTGTATCCCGGGGTAAAAGCAGGTCTTACTTTTTTTAAACAACAGGGGATCAAACTCGGAGTCTGTACCAACAAACCGCAGATGTTCGCAGTCCCCTTGCTTAAATATATGGATCTTTTCTCTTTGTTCGATTTTGTGTTTGGCGGAGAGGTGCTGGAAGAGCGCAAACCGGATCCCAAACCTGTATTGTATGTGGCGCAAAAGCTTAAGGTGGAGCCTTGTGAATGTGCCATGGCAGGCGACAGCGAAAACGATGTGTTTGCAGGTCAGCGCGCCGGTATGAGTACCGTATTTTTTACCTACGGATATTTTTCATCTGATCCTGCTACAATTACTCCCGATCACATTTTTAATGATTTTAATGCGTTAACCGTATTGATTAAACAATTACAACAGAGATGACATCCATGTCAAAAAAGATTATTTTCAGCGGCATTCAGCCTTCAGGCGAACTTTCCATTGGTAATTACATAGGTTCGTTGCGCAATTGGGTGAAGTTGCAGGATGAATATGACTGCGTGTATTGCGTGGTAAACGAACACGCTATTACCGTAAGACAGGATCCTGAACAGTTGGCAAAACGCTCTTTTGATGTTTTGTCCATCTTTATGGCTGCGGGAATTGATCCTGAAAAATGTGTGCTGTTTTTGCAGTCTCATGTTCCTGCTCACTGCCAGCTCTCATGGGTGCTCAACTGCTATACACAATTCGGCGAACTCTCGCGTATGACCCAATTTAAGGACAAATCCAAACGCTACGGCTCAGGAAATGTCTCTGCAGGTCTTTACGATTATCCGGTGTTGATGGCTGCCGATATTCTGTTGTATCAGGCTGATCTGGTTCCGGTAGGTGATGATCAGAAACAGCATATTGAGATCACCCGTGACATAGCCGAGCGTTTTAACGGATTGTACGGAAAGACTTTTGTCCTGCCTGAGGGCTTCTTCCCCAAAGCAGGCGGCAGAGTGATGAGTTTGCAGGATCCTTCAAAAAAGATGTCCAAGTCTGATGACAATCCCAATAACGTGATCCGTCTGCTTGAAGAGCCATCATCTATAGTCAAAAAACTTAAGCGTGCCGTAACCGATTCTGATAATCCCCCTGTAGTAGCTTACGACTGGGATAAGAAGCCCGGGGTATCCAATCTTTTGGAACTGATGTCGGCATCCACAGGGCGCAGTGTTGAAGATCTGGTCGAGCACTTTAAAGGTCAGATGTACGGAACCTTCAAGAGTGAAGTTGCCGATGCCGTGGTGGCTATGGTTGAACCTATCCAGAAGCGTTACCGTGAACTTCGTGACAATGAAGATTATTTAAAGGAGATCTTAAAACACGGTGCTGAGAAAGCCTCAGAGCGTGCTCAAAAGACTCTTGATGATGTGTATCGCAAGATAGGTTTCATCCTGCCTTAAAATCTTTTTTCTAACATTATAGCCCTGTGAGCAATGACAGGGCTGTCTATAAAAAAGGCTCCTATAAGGAGCCTTTAAAATCTTCGTCACAATCTTTGCAGGAGAGGCAGACTGTGACGAAGACAAGCTTTTTACGATTAACCCAAGAGCGAGAGAGCCAGCTGAGGCAGGCTGTTGGCCTGAGTTAACATCGAAGAGGCTGCCTGCTGCACTATGCTCTGGGCAGAAAGGTTTGAAGCCTCGGTAGCATAATCGGTATCACGGATACGGGATCTTGCATCAGTCTCGTTATTGGCAATATTGGTCTGGTTGCTGATGGTGGATTCCATACGATTTTGCAAGGCACCGAAGTCACCGCGCTTTGAATCGATTGTATTGATGACCTTGTCAATGTTGGCTAAAGTATCCTGTGCAGCCTTTGAGCTACTGACATTGAAAACAA
>CABQMD010000028.1 GCA_902465145.1 uncultured Succinatimonas sp.
CTGCGAACGAAAAGCGAAATCATTTGAAATGAGATGCTCTATAACCGCACTTACCGGAATATTTACCCTGAAATTTTCAAGTTCGTCACTTTGAATTTCGTCATCAGGTACATCCTCAAACACGGCGTCGCTCAGCACCACTTCAAGATGCGGAGCCTTGATTTTCTCTGCGCGTATGGTTCCGCTTGAAAGGTAACGCCACAAAGACCATGACAGTTCAAGACGGTCACAGGATACCGTCACCACTTGCGGCACTTCAACTTTAAAAACGCCCTCGCTTTTAAAACCGTGAGCCAAATTTCCCGAAGCTATTTTTCCTTCTATATTTACCGTCCCTCTGCAAAGTTCGGCTGCTTTTTGCAGAGCAAAATCCGATCCTCCGGTGGTGCACAGCAGCCAGTACATCAAGCAGGCAAGAGCCAACAACAAGCCTAGAAAAGCACCCAGCAGTGCAAGGATTAACTTCTTTGCCATGGCTAAAATTCAGGACCAAAAGAAAAATGCAACTTAAAACCGTGATCAGTATCGCTGACGCCGACTGCCAGATCCACGCTTGCGGCACCGTAGCGCGAAAGATAACGATAGCCTATACCAGGTCCCCAAAGCATGGATTGTTTTCCCACGGTATCAAACGCTTTGCCGGCGTCTAAGAAAACCGCGCCGCGCGATGAAGAAATACCGATGGGAAACTGCAATTCAGCAGTACCGGTAGCAAGATAACGTCCGCCTTTTAAAAAACCGTCCTGCTTTGGAGATTGACTCATATAACTAAAACCGCGCACCGAGCGATCGCCTCCTGCAAAAAAACGCAGCGAAGGCGGAACCTTGTACGCATCGCTGCCGACGATCGCCCCGCCCGTCAGCCTTAAAAGCAGACGCGTGTCTTCACTCGGGCTTACTATGCCGCGAAAACTTAAAACGGCTCTGAAGAAATTATAGTCAGACCAAAGCGAACTGCCTCCGGTAAAATCTCCTGAAATATCATAACCGTATTCAGGATCAGTTCCACCTGAAGTTTCGCGTCTTGACAGCAAAAGTCCCGGCATCACATCAAAGGCAAAACCTTTTTCCCGCCCCTGAGTGTAATCCTCATACTCGCCGCGCAACGAATAATCGCGACGCCATTTCCCCGTAATATCGGCTACATAGTGCATGCTCAAATGCGAAAGATCCGATTTGGTATCGTTAAAGTCAGTGTGGATCTGCGCAGCTCTTAGGTAGTAATAATCCAAATTCGGATCTTTTCGCGGGATCTTATAAACGATCTCGGCATTTTGTCTTATTTTAGAAAGTCGCGCATATGAGGAAAAAGAATGCCCTTCTTCATTCAGTAAAGGTTTGTCCCAGGCCAGCATGATACGCAGATCTTCATCACTTGAAAAACCTATGCCGGTGCGCATCTGATTATTTTTTTTTCGTTCAAGATGCAGTTCAAGCGGGACCTTATGCTTATCTCTTTTTTCTACTGCAGCACGTACGTCCACCGAGCTGTAATACCCTGTACGCGACATGTCAGTCTGAAATTTTTTCAAAGCTTCGCTGGAAAAAGGAACTCCTTCTTGCAGTTTAAAAAGCTTTCTTGCCGGTTTTAAAAGTTCCAAAGTTTCCGCATCTGATTTTAATTTCCCGAAAACATAGCGTTTGCCGGTATCGGCAATCAGAGCTATATCCGCTTTATCTTCATCACTGAAAACTGCAATTTGCGAGACTATAAGCTTGTAATCAAAAAACCCCAATTCCAAAGCTGCGTTTTTAAGATCATTTTTCAAGCTTTCATAAGAACCGTGATCCAGTCTCTTATAAGGTTCTATTCCGCTTTTTTTTACCAAGGTACTGAATATCTCATACTTTGCCCCCTCACCTAAGATCTCCACCTCACAATTGCGTATGAATGTAGCTTTGCCTGAGTCTACGTTGATCTCAACTGCATTCAGAGCTCCTTTGGGATCAGGGGCAATGATCTCGATCTTCGGTCGGTAATATCCCAAAGCGCGCAAAGCTTTCTTCGTTTTATCACGTATTTCTCTTGAAAAGATAAAAGCATTTTTCTTGGACACTGCAGGAAGCGAAGACAAGGCCTTTTCAACGTTTTCTAGTAACTGCCCGTGAATTCCGTTTACCTCGTAACTTACTTCATCGGTTACGGAATTGGCCTTACCTTTGATAAGTTCCTGCTCAGAAGCACACCCGCCTATAAAAGACAGCAACGCAAAAGAAGCGAAGATACGCAACAACAGCTGAAAAAACACCGATATCTTAAGCATGTTTTGGTAACCAGAACTTAGCCTTAATGAGGAGAACCGTCACTGCCTATAGACATGGGAGCCCCGTCATTCAGAGGTTTTATCCCGTCGTCTTGATCCTTTGTATTTGTCGTATTGGTTGAATCCTTGGTGATCGGCATGCCGTCGTTGCCTATGCTTGCTGTTCCGCCTCCCGGTTCAAAATAATGCACCTCAGGCTCTTTAGCTTCCTGATCGCCTGCCTGTTCTTCCTGTGCCGAAATGGAGTTTTGATCAGCAGGACTAAGGCCGTCATTAGGCTGTTTCTTTTTAACAGAATAGCCTTTTTTAACATATCCTGAAGGCTCCGAAGTCAAATAATCAGGAGCATAAGCATTGCGCTTGCCGCTTGCGGAATTTAATCTTACGCAGTCTGAAGACACCTCACCTGCCATAGCAGCAAAGCCTGCAAGCGGCACGGAATAAACCCTGGGTTCAGCATGCTCTCCTTGTAACAGAGCCATACGCAGATTTCCGCCTTCATTTAGCTGAATAAAAAGATCACTGATCTTTTTTTCCTGACTTCTGCTCAAAGGAGCAAAAATCAAACGCGCAGGCGGCAGATACTCAGCTCGTAACGAATATTCCTGTCCGTCGTCAACTGCAAAACGGGCAAAAGCATAACCGTTGAACTGATCACTTATGCGTATGTCCAAAGGCTCCACATCCAGCTCAAAGGCTGGAACTTTGGATTGGAAAACACAAGAAACCCGGAAGGTGAAGGAATTTACAAGGCCGCTGCGCAGTTTAAAACGCGCCTGACGGTTCATAACGGCACGATCGGCTCTTATAAGTTTGGCAGGGGATCCTGATTCAAAATGATAGTCAGGAGCGTAGGCAAGTCTCCACATGCCGGACTCTCCCATACTCCATCCTGAGACGTCAACTGCAAAACAACAGCTTGCGCTTAAAAGTGCACAAGCTGTTATGCACAGACTTTTACTAAGATTATTTAAAGTGCCCATGCCCCTATTTTAATAGAGAACACGGCATTTTACCGTTCCTTCAATCTGTTTTAAAAGCGGCATAACCTCATGAAGATCTTTGGTATGCACATCCATAACCACGTAACCTATCTCAGGATTGGTCTCCAGATATTGCGAAGCCACATTGATGTCGAATTTTGCGTAGATCTCATTGATGGCACGCATGATGCCGGGCACATTGTGGTGAATATGCAGAATGCGGCTTACGTCCTCACGCAGTGCAGGCAAGGAGACTTCAGGGAAGTTGACCGCCGTGAGCGTAGTACCGTTGTCAGAATACAAAGAAAGTTTTTCAGCAACTTCAGTACCGATATTACGCTGAGCTTCCTCAGTTCCCGCACCTATATGCGGAGTTAAGATCACATTGTCAAACTGGCGCAACGGGCTTTGGAATTCATCGCCTTTGGCCTTGGGCTCACTTGGGAACACGTCACAGGCAGCTCCTGCAACTTTGCCTGATGACAAGGCAGCACACAAAGCGTCGACATCAACCACGCTGCCGCGGGATGCATTGATAAAACGTACCCCGTCTTTCATCTTGGCAAAAGCTGCCGCATCTATCATATTCTTGGTAAGTGCAGTCTCCGGAACGTGCATGGTGACGATATCAGCTTTGGCAAAAAGCTCATCAAGGCTGTCAACCTGTATGGCATTCCCCAACGAAAGCTTGCGCTCGATGTCAAAGTACACTACTTTAAGTCCCAAAGCTTCGGCGATTATGCCTACTTGGGTACCGATGTGACCGTAACCTATAATTCCCAAGGTACGTCCGCGGGCCTCATGATTTCCGCCAGCAGTCTTATCCCAACCGCCGCGGTGCAAGAGAGCATTGCGACGCGGAACATCACGCAAAAGCTGAAGATACTCTCCGGTTACCAGTTCTGCTACGGAGCGGGTATTTGAATAGGGGGCATTGAATACGGGGATGCCCAGAGATGCTGCCGCCTGCAAATCCACCTGATTGGTACCTATGCAGAAACAACCCACGGCTATAAGCTTTTTAGCATGAGCCAATACTTCCGCCGTAAGTTGGGTTCTCGATCTGATCCCGATAAAATGCACGTCTGCAATGGCATCCAAAAGCTCCTGACCTTCAAATGCCTTCTTTTCATATTGTACATTGGTATACCCGGCGCGCTTCAAAGCTTCGACGGCACTCTTGTCCACACCTTCCAAAAGAAGGATCTTTATCTTGTTCTTTTCAAGTGACAATGAAGGTTGCATGATCACCTCTTACCAAATGGGGTTTATCAAAATTCGAAAAACAAAACCCGGCACCAGGCCGGGTCAATATCAGGCATTTTTCTTGCGACGCTCAAGCACGGCTTCGCTCAAACGCTCAAGCAACATTTCGGTGTCTTCAAAATTGATACAGGCGTCGGTAATCGACTGCCCGTATACCAGCTTTGAAAGATCTGCGCACAGATCCTGACGACCTTCGACGATGTTGCTTTCAAGCATGATCCCGAAAATTCGTTTATCTCCGGCGGCGATCTGACAGGCTACATCGTTGGTAACCTCGATCTGACGCTTAAACTGCTTGTGAGAATTGGAATGAGAGGCATCGATCATCACCATTTCCTTGATCCCGCCTTTCTTCAATTCTGCACACGCCGCTTCTACGTCGTCATGGCTGTAATTAGGCTCTTTACCGCCGCGTAAGATCACATGGCAGTCATCATTACCCTTGGTATGAACGATGGCAACATGTCCCATTTTGGTAACCGACATGAAAGTATGTTCATGCTCTGCTGCAATGGTTGCATCCACGGCGATCTTCACGCTGCCGTCGGTGGCATTCTTAAAACCTACCGGACAAGAAAGACCGGAAGCCAACTGACGATGTAACTGTGACTCGGTGGTGCGGGCACCGATGGCTCCCCATGAAATAAAATCATCGATATACTGCACGGTAATGGGATCCAAAAATTCCGTCGCAGCAGGCATTCCCATACTGTTGATATCGCGCAAAAGTTTTCTGCCTATGCGCAGACCGCGATTGATATCGTGAGAGTCGTCAAGTCCCGGATCGTTGATAAGTCCTTTCCAGCCCACAGTTGTACGCGGTTTTTCAAAGTATACGCGCATGATCACCACAAGCTCTTTTCCAAACTTGCGACGCAAAGCGAGCAAACGGGTTGCATAATCCATAGCCGCAGCCGGATCATGAATTGAACAAGGACCGGTGATCACAATCAGACGATCGTCATCGCCGTTTAAAATATTGTGGATCTCTCCACGGGTCTTGGCTACGAGTTCTTCGGTGAACTCGGTGGCCGGATATTTTTCGGTAACTGCTACCGGAGGAAGTACCTGATACATTGCGCTGATCCTGGTATCTATGATCCCTGCGCAAGCCTCATTGGGCGGCGGAAGGATCTCTAATGAATTCTTGGTCATACAAACCGCCTTTTATCAATAGTTAAAGTTAAATCGCCAATAGTAATAGGAAGAAAAAGCGCCCATTTGCGCCCCGTGCAAGTCCAGTTTCCTCTCTTGTTTTTTCCTCAATAGAATATTCACGATGTTCACCTTTAACAAAATAAAAAAAGTGTCCGTTCTTGGGAACACTTTGCCCGACGACACAGTACTAAGGCGTCGTCATGTTTTGCATTATGTAGGTATTTACACTAAGTTACAAGTGGCTTTAATGATTAAAAAATTTGCGATCCAAAAAATATCAAGCGGCATCTAATCACCTAAAGTAGACGAACTAGCTGACTTTATGGTTAAGCAATTTAAAATTATCTCCCTTTCTGTTATTGTTAATACAGGAGAAGACATCTTCTTATTTCTATAATTTTATTTTTATTTCAAACAGTTAATCATAATAACTAATCTTAATTCATGTGTTTTCCACTAAAAGCATTGTTTAGGCGTGGAATTTTCCGGTGCTTACACTCATTTTCGGACGCCCGGAACGTAAACAAATTACGATTGCTTTTTTAAATGATCTTCTTTGTGAAGAACTCGGCCATAAAATCAAAGACCTGACTTTTGAGAATACAGAGCAAACTCCAAACAGTGATGACGGTAAATTGACTCGTCTTGATATAGCCTGCTTGCTGGACAGCGGAGAAAAAGTTGATATTGAAATGCAGGTGGCATATGAAAAAAGCTTTACTAACCGTACTTTGTACTACTGGTCACAAATGTATCTTGGCTCCATATTAAACAGCGAAGACTACGGTAAGCTTACTCCATGTATTTGCATCAATATTCTTGATTTCGTTCTGTTTAAGGATGAACCCAGTGCTTTTACCTCATACACCATATGCGAAAGAAAAAGCCACGCTTTGCTAAACGGAGATTTGAATCTGCATTTTCTTGAAATTCCAAAATTTCAGAAAAAAGAACATATGAGCAAAATGGAACGCTGGCTGGCAATGTTCTCAAAGAAGCTTAGCTATCAGGAAAAAATGCAAATTGCAAAGGAAGATCCTATGATGCACAACATGTTGAAATCATATGACGCGTTCTTTTTAAACAATGAGGAGCGCCTTAAGTACATAAATCGCCAGATGGCAATATATGATTACAATACCGCCATGAGGAGGTCAAAAGAAATAGGACTGGCTGAAGGGGAAGCTATAGGAATAGAGAAAGGGGAAGCTATAGGAATAGAGAAAGGTAAAGTTATAGGAATAGAAAAAGGAAGAAAAGAAGGGATTGCTCAGGCAAAAGAACAAACAGTGCTTACGCTTATCAAAAAAGGAATGACTTTAAAAAATGCCATAGAAATCTTGGACATGTCAGAACAAGAGCTGTCAGAAATTATTAAAAAACATCCTGAATTAAACGAAGCACCAAAATAAAAATCCTCCTTAAAACTGACCTTTTCAGGCTATTAGCATTACCGAGGAAAAGGTCAGAATTACAACGACTCAGCATCATTACCCAAAACAACTTAAGACATTAGATTTTCTAAATAAAGCAGGATCTCTAAAATTTAAGTGTAAGTCCCACGGGGCAATGATCAGATCCGGTGACCTCAGACTCGATAAAGGCGTCGGCTATATTATTCTCAAGCTCTGATGAAACAAAGAAATAATCTATTCTCCACCCTATATTGCGTTTTCTGGCCTGCATGCGATACGACCACCAACTGTAACAATCCTTTTCATCAGGGTGCAATTTTCTGAAAGTATCCACATAGCCTGATGCTGTAAATTTATCAAGAAAAGCCCTTTCCTCAGGAAGAAAACCGGTATTGTTAACATTGGCTTTGGGACGTGCCAAATCGATTTCCTGATGAGCTATATTGAAATCACCGCAAACTACAATCGGCTTATCTTTTCGAAGCTCTTCGGCATAATTGAAGAAACACTCGAAAAATCCCATCTTATAAGGCACGCGTTTGAATTTGCCGGTGGGAGCACCCTGCTCATCCGTAATTTCAGCCCCTCCGTTAGGAAAATACCCGTTAAAGAAATGAAACTCAGGATATTCAAGATGTACAATTCTGCCTTCGCCTTGGTATGTAGGATCAGGAAGCTCATACTCGACATTTAACGGTTTGATTTTTGAAAATACCGCTGTACCTGAATATCCTTTTTTAACCGTTGAAGAACAAAAAAAGGAGTCATATCCCTGCTTACAAACCAGACTGTCATTTAACTGCTCTTTACTTGCTTTGGTCTCCTGAAAACCGATCACATCATACTGATCCTGAGAAAACCAAGTTACAAAGCCTTCTTTTGAGGAAGCGGCTCTTATACCGTTAACATTCCACGATGCAAGTTTGTATTCCATTTATCATCCTCTGTCGTATAAATATGAGGGATCACATAAAATCTTAAAGGTCTCATCAGTATGATGAACTGCTGATTACAGACTAACTTCTAAGAAACAATGAGGCCAAGAAAATCTTGTGTATATTCAAATAATGAATATAACGAACATAACCCGAAAAACGAATTATGACCAATTATAAAATTTGAAATGTGTTGGAAGAAGAAAGAGTGGTGCTGATACTGAGAATCGAACTCAGGACCTCACCCTTACCAAGGGTGCGCTCTACCAACTGAGCCATATCAGCAAATAGGAAGCCCGGCAGTGATCTACTCTCGCGCAAACGTACGTTGCACTACCATGGACG
>CABQMD010000029.1 GCA_902465145.1 uncultured Succinatimonas sp.
TACCTGTCCGAACCAATACCAAGCATTCGGAGTCAAGTCATTGTCAGGGTAGTTCTCAAGGTAATTTTTAAAAGCGGTCTCAGATTCTGACAATTTATTTTTAACCACAAGCTGATAGGCATCGTTATAAGCTTTTTTGGCCTGATCGTCTGCCTTCTTCAAAGCGTTCCCCTTTGAATCGGTAACTGCAAGCTGTTGTTTCTTGTCAGCTCCGCCAGCTGGAGGATCGTTTGCTACAGATTTATTGTCATTGCCTGCCGAAGTATCATCGCCCTGAGTGCTTTGTCCTGCTTGGGATGACTGTTGCAAACTGTTTATTTGAGCGCGCAACTGCTCGATCTCATGACGCAATTCCTCGATCTGGCCGTTTTGAGAATTCAATTCATCCTGCATCGCATAAAAATCATTCTGCATCTTAAGCATTGCAGATTGCTGCGCATTCAACTGATCTTCAAGATCATCGGCCAAAGACGGCATGGCTATCAAAACAGCTGAAGCCAAGGCCAGTAATTTTATTCTTTTATTCATATAGTTCCCGCGTAACAAAAAGCGCCGGAAAGATCCGACGCTTCTTTTTAGCATGTTTAAACTTCAGGTGACAATCAGTAATTCAGCACCGCACGACGATTCTGAGACCAAGCCGACTCGTTATGGGACGGATCAACAGGTTTTTCCTCACCGTATGACACCACTGACATCTGATTGATATCGACGCCCAAATTCTGCATGTAACGAGCCACGCTGCGGGCACGACGCTCACCTAAGGCAATGTTATATTCAGGAGTACCGCGCTCGTCGGTATGACCTTCGATGATCACTTTGGCATCGGGATTACTGCGCAGATAACGAGCATTGGCCTGCATGACGCTTATATATTGATCCTGAATTTGATCGGAATCATAGTTGAAATATACCGTATGCTGATCGCGCAATTCAGCAGGTCCGTTCCATCCGTCTGATGAAGCTGAAGGATCGCCGACGGTAACCGCACCGTCAGAATCCAAACCTTCCTGAATATCACTGCCGTCATTTACAAGATCCGAAGAAGAACCGTCGGTGCTGCAGGCATTGAGTGAAAGCATGGCTGCACCGCAAAGCATGGCTACAAAATATTTGTTTAACATTTTCAATCTCTCTTTTCTATGCTGATTTTCAACTGTTTTCAGGCTGTTTCATTACTTTTCAAGCAAAGGACCCCAAGCAGGCGATCCCACCTCTCCTTGCGAAGTAGGCAGATTGGCCTTGAAACGTCCGTCAGCAGAGACCAGAGCCAGTCCTTTTCTGCCCTGATACACCGTGCTGTATATTACCATACTTCCGTTCGGAGCCACACTCGGCGACTCATCCAAAGACGAGGTAGTTAACATGTAAAGGCTGCCGTCGGCATCGACGCGAGCCACACGATACCCGTTCTGACGGGTGACCACGATAAGCGAGTTGGAACCAGGGATGGCTCTTGCAGACAGATTCATCTGTCCTTGGTAAGTCACGCGCTCGGTATTACGGGTGGCAAAATCATATTTATAGATTTGAGCTCTACCGCCGCGCTCTGAAGTAAAGTACAAAGATCTAGAATCCCCAGACCATGTTGGTTCGGTATCGATGGCACGGCTGTTACTCACTCTGTTTAAAGTACCCGATGCCAGATCGTAATAATAGATATCCGGCTGTCCGTCTTTAGACAAAGTCATGGCGATCTTGGAGCCGTCCGGTGACCACGAAGGCGAGCTGTTAAGTCCCGGGAAAGACGCAAGCTTGGTGCGTTTGTGAGAATTGATGTCCTGCACAAAAATCGCCGGTTGCCTGCTCTCAAAGCTTACATAAGCCAAACGGGTACCGTCAGGTGACCAGGTAGGAGTCATGATAGGCTGGGTAGACTTCAACACCGGCTTTTCGTTGTAACCGTCGTAGTCGGCAGTCATCAGCGTATAAGGATAACCGCCTTTGCCGATCCTTGATACCACGTAAGCAATGCGGGTACGAAACGCTCCCTTCTGCCCGGTAAAAAGTTCATAGACTCGGTCAGATACACGATGGGCTGCTTGTCTCATCAGTGAAGCAGGAGCATTTCCGGCAAAATGAGCCAAAACCTTACCTTTATTTACTCCCTGAAGCCCGGTTACCTTAAATTCCACGTTATAACCGTTTCCTGCCGGAGTAACCGCACCGGTAACAGCGACTTCAGCACCGCTTTGAGCGGCAACGTCCACGTTGATCTGTCCGTTGGTGACACTTCCTTGGGGCAGAGAAGTCATGGCAATAGGACTGAATTTACCCGAACGGGTAAGATCCGATGATACTACCTGAGCTATGTCAGTTTTCAATGAAGCCGACTGGGTAAAGGGAATAACCGCGATGCGATGTCCCTCGTTGATACCTCCGGTGATTTCAATCTGCAGCGCGGCTTGAGCCTGCCCGGCAGCCAAAGCCACGGCAATCACCGCCAAAAATTTCTTCAGCATGATTAAAACAATCTCCTTGTTCCGTGATTGGTTGAATTTTAGCACAGTGCCTTGATTTCAAGAGAAAATAAGTACCGCGCCTTAAAACGTAAGCTAAATCTTCGGGGTCATGGTCACATGAATGACTGAACATTCCGCACATCCCTTAGGAGGCATGGGGAACATGCCTATATTGGTGATGGCATCCTCAGCCGATTTGCACACATGCGCATCTCCCTGACAACTCTGACTTTTTACGGTACCGTCTGCACCTACCTCAAGAGTAACTTTGACGCTCTTGCCGTTCATCGAAGGATCGACGCGCCAGTTCTGCTCGATGAGAGTACGTATCTTAGAACCGTAACCGTCGGCAGCCCCACCGCCCTGACCAAGACCTTGACCGTTTACAGGATCTCCGTCTTCAGTTCCCAGAATATCATCTTCAAGAGAATCTGCCCGTGCCGCGGCGGCCGCTTTAGCCTTGGCATCTGCTTTGGCTTTGGATTCAGCAGCTGCTTTTGCTTTGGCCTCGGCTTCTGCCTTGGCTTTGGCTTCTGCTTCGGCTTTCTTTTTCGCTTCTTCCGCTGCTTTGGCCTTAGCTTCTGCTTTCTTCTTAGCCTCTTCCTCGGCTTTCTTCTTGGCTTCGGCCTTGGCTTTTTCTTCCTGCTGACGTTTTAATTCCTGAGTTTTTTTCTGCTCTTCAAGTTTCTGTTTCTGCTCTTCAAGCTTCTTCTTTTCAGCTTCAGCTTTCTTCAGAGCCAAAGCTTTCTGCTGCTCTTCAAGTTTTTGTTGCTCTATGATCTTCTGACGCTCGGCTTCTGCCTGCTGCTGCTTTTGAATCTGATATTTTAAATCCTCATCAGATTTTTCCTGCTGCTTTACTTCCTCTTTTGCCGCGGCAGGAGCCGTTGCCGCGGCAGGAGCTGCAGCCGCTCCTCCTTTGGGATTTCCCTTGGCAGGAGGAACGAAGGTCGCATGCATGATCTCACCTTGAGAGTCTTGCGGTTTTGAAGGCCGGTCAAGCGAGACGTTGATGATAAGAGCCGCCGCGATGATCACATGGATGGCAACGGCTATGACACCTGCAGTTCCGAGCTTCATTTGGCACTACCCGTATCGGCAGGCTCGGTAACCAATCCAACGCTCTTGACCCCGCCTTCTTTTAAAGCATTCATCAATTGGATAACGCTGTTGTAATCGACGTGCGCATCACCCTGCACCACCACAGGACGCTGAGGATCTTTTGATAATTCCGAAGCGACATAGGCTGTCAATTCATTCAGATCCTGCATTTTTTCAGTAGTAGTGTCCATACTCACAAAATACTGCCCGGTTGCATCGACGGTAGCAATAATGGGAGTACGCTGATCCTCATTCATGGTTTCAGACTGAGCCTGAGGCAAATCCACTGTCACACCTTGCATCACCACCGGAGCCGTAGCGATGAAGATCACCAACAGCACCAGCATCACGTCGATATACGGAACCACATTGATCTGCGCCACGGCGCGTGATTTGCGTCTTCTTCTGACCGCTTGCATCAGCGTGTTTCTCCGTTATGTACATACCCGGAAGTCTGGCGCGCCTGCGCAAGACGCTGTGCCTGCTGTCTTGCAGCCCGTTCCTGATCACCGTTTACCCCAGGAGTTAAATACCTGGGACCTTCTTGTGAAACCCGAGGATCAAAAGCCCGAGCCGTTTGATGAGATGCAAATTTCTGCTGTTGATAACTTTGAGGCTGAACTCTTTGAGCGGACGGAGTTTCAGGATAACGCGGAGGCACGGTACGCATAGGCGGGACGCTTTGATAAGCTTCCTCGTTCCTTGAACTCTGAGGCTGTGCTTTTTGGACATTATCCTGATGCTGAGTTTCCTCACGTTTTAACTGTGATTTTACGGTAACCAAACGACGATTAAGAATAGTCGCAAATTCATCCATAAAATTGTCAAAACGATTTTCCAATGCTTCGCATTTTGCTGCAAAGTGGTTGTAAAACATCACGGCAGGAATTGCGGCGAACAAACCCATGGCAGTAGCAATCAAAGCCTCGGCAATAGGAGGAGCTACCATGGATAAGGTGGCGTTTTTGACTGCGGCCAAAGCCACGAAAGCATGCATAATGCCCCACACCGTACCGAAAAGTCCTATATACGGGCTGATGGATCCTATGGTTGCAAGCGTAGTAAGATGCGACTCCAGATTTTCAATTTCTCTTGATTCGGCTACTTTCATCTGACGATAAGTACCGTCCATCACCACTTCCTGCTCGGCAGGACCTGAGTTGACAAGGCGCACGAACTCTTTAAACCCGGAAGCATAGATCACCTCAAGACCAGTAAGATCCTGCTGGCGGCGCATACAATCCTGATAGAGATTATTAAGATCTATACCCGACCAAAAACGATCTTCAAATTCATCAGCTCTTTGACGACCGCGTTTGAACACCGAAGAGCGCTGAATGATGATAGTCCACGAGATCACGCTCAAAGACACCAGAAAAAACATCACCAGCTGCACCAGAAGGCTGGCGTTTAAGATTAGTTCTGTAAAGGACAGCTCGCCGTTTTGCATTTATTCATCCGTTTCTTTATTGGGATCGTTATCGATTCTTTTTTCTATAAAAGCTCTGATTTCAGGATCTATAGCCTTGGGCTTACCTTTTTTAAGATCAGTAAATGCCAAAGTCACCGTCAACTCAAAGAGCTTCTGACCGCGCTGATTATAGACCTCTTGAAACATGGTGAGGGACAGGCGTTTTAATTGCACCGGTTTGACGGTTACCAAAAGTTCGTCGTCAAGTCTGGCCGATTTAAGGTAACGCCCGTGTATCTCATAAACTACGAAACCGCAGGCACTTTTTTCAAGCAATTCCTGCTGAGAAAAATTCTCCTGCCTAAGCCACTCACTGCGAGCTCTTTCGCAAAATTTTAAATAGTTGGCATAGTATACGATCCCGCCTGCATCGGTATCTTCAAAATACACTCTGAATTTTTTTGAAAAAACTTCATTCATTTTTTGCCTCTTGTTTTAAATCGCTGCCCGGGAAAGGTAATTTGAATTTTTCATAAGCCTTGCGGGCCGCCATGCGTCCTGTGCGGGTACGCTGAACGAAGCCCTGCTGAATGATGTAAGGCTCAACCACATTTTCAAGCGTATCGCGATCATGTCCTAAAGATGCGGCCAAAGACTCTATGCCTACGGGACCGCCGCCGAAATCAAAGAGTATGGTGCGCAGATATGCACGGTCAAAATCATCAAAACCGTCTTCATCTATGCGCAGCATTTCCAAAGCCTCACGCGCCGTCTCAAGCGTAATGATCCCGTCTCCTTTTACTTCGGCCACATCACGCACGCGTTTTAACAGACGATTGGCAATACGCGGAGTACCGCGGGAGCGTTTGGCAATTTCCCTGGCTCCGTCTTCTGAAATCCTGATCTCTAGTTTTTTGGCATTGGCTTTTATGATCACTTCAAGCTCTTGCGGTTTGTAATATTTAAGCTGAAGAATAATGCCGAATCTTGCGCGCAAGGGTGAAGTCAAAGTTCCTGCCAGCGTGGTTGCACCTATCAGAGTGAACTCGTTTAAGCTCAATTTGATGGAGCGTGCCGAAGGGCCTTCGCCGGTCATGATATCGACGCGATAATCCTCCATCGCAGGATACATGAATTCCTCAACCACGGGAGAGAGACGATGGATCTCGTCTATAAAGATCACCGATCTTGGTTGCAGATTGGTCAAAAGCGCGGCCGCATCGCCTTTTTTCTCCAAAGCAGGTCCTGAAGTTTGCGATATGCTGACTCCGAGCTCGTTGGCGATGATATTTGATAGCGTGGTTTTTCCAAGACCAGGAGGTCCGAAAATCAGCACGTGATCGAGGGCTTCGCCGCGTTTTTTGGCAGCTTTTATGTATACCTCTAGCTGACGCTTCACATCATCCTGACCAATATAATCCCTAAGATACTGAGGTCTTAGGGCACGATCTTCCTGCGATCCGCGTACCTCATCAAAAGCTTCATCCGCATTTTTTTCAGGACGCAGTTCTTCTGACACCTCAAGTGCATCGGCTACTATACCGACATCGTTTGCCGCCATTTTTAACGTCCTTTGTTCTTACTGATTAAAAGCAGTGCCGCTTTGATCATCTTTTCAGCGGTACCGGCATCTTTTTGTACTGCCTTACAATATCTGACCGCTTCATTTTCCTTATAACCAAGCGCCACCAATGCGGCAACCGCTTCGTCAAAACATTCGCTTTTGCCTTCAAAACCGCTTTTATTTTCCGCAGCCGGTGCTTCGGAAAATTTTGAAAGCGTATCTTTAAGCTCGACTATCATGCGCTCGGCCGTTTTTTTGCCCACGCCCGGGATCTGCTGAAGCTGCCGGCTGCTGTTATCCAATACCGCAGCAATAAAGCTTTCTACGCTGAAAGTTGAAAGTGCGGCCAATGCGCTTTTGGGACCAACTCCGTTTACTTTGATAAGGATGCGAAAGAGCGAACGCGATGCCAAATCGGTAAAACCGTAGAGGATCTGCGCATCCTCTCGAACAATATGATGAATATAAACAAAAACCTCCGAGGCACTGTCGCGAGGTAGGGTTGCAAGCGAGCTTTCAGGCATTTCAACCTCATACCCGACCCCCCCGGCCTCGATAAGCGCCGTGCTGCCGTCCGTTCTTATAAGTCTTCCGCGCAAACTGCCTATCATGATCTTCCTTATTTTTAAGATATTCTCAAACGACCGTGCACTGAGTAACGATCGGCCACGTTATCTCCCATGGCTGAAGTTACGCTTTGAGTATAGGCATGACAGATGGCACAGGCCAAACCGTCGGCTGCATCTGCCTGAGGCGAGCCTTTTAAATTTAAAATACGGCGCACCATATACTGCACCTGTAGCTTGTCAGCCCAGCCGTAGCCTACCACGGACTGTTTTATTTGCTGAGGAGTGTACTCAAAAACCATAAGCTCAGCATTTGCTCCTGCAACCATGGCAGCCGCCCTGGCTTCTGAAAGCTTAACCGTGGATTGTACGTTTTTTGAAAGAAAAGTTTCTTCAATTGCCATCTGCTGAGGATGAAACTGAGTAATAAGTTGCGTTACTCCAGCATAAATGATGCGCAATCTTTCAGCCATAGGTCCTCCGCCTGTAGAGATACAACCAGAGCCTCTGTAACGTACCTGCCCCTTAAGGCTTTCCACCACCCCGTATCCTGTAAAGCGGGATCCCGGGTCGATGCCTATGATCACCATTTATGAAACCTTAAGTCAAACCTTGAAAAACATGGTTATTTTACTGGATCTTTCACCAAAATTTGTTTTTAAAAGCTAAAGTGGTGTCTTTTGTCAAAGCTTAATTTTTAGGCTTCAAGTAATTTATCCGTCATCGGACGTATAAATTTTTTCTGCTGGTTCGACATGTTACACTGTTTTATTTAAACAAAGTCCCCCTTCACTGCCTGTAGCTTGGCAGCAAAAATTTAAGTACAAGAAAAAAGTTCTCATAAGAAGCTTTAATAATACGGATCATTTGCATGAAAAAATTCATATTTTTGGCAAGTTTGACAGGATTGCTATGCTCTTTTAATGCATATTCTCAGCCCCTGACTTTGGGCATATTGCCTGCAGCCGACTCCATAGTGATAGAAAACGCCCAGGAACAAGGACTTTTTAAAGAAGAAGGCATTGAAATCACAACTTTGCCGTTTAAAAGTGCGCTTGAAGTATCTGCAGCCTTAAAGGCAGGCAGACTTGACGGATATTTCGGAGATCTTATGAATGTGATCTTAAACAATGCATCTGGATCTTCTTTGGAGGTAATAGCATCGACTACGCACACCACTCCCTTACAAAGACATTTCGGGCTTGCGGTATCTCCCAAAAGCAAAGA
>CABQMD010000030.1 GCA_902465145.1 uncultured Succinatimonas sp.
CATCTTCAAGAGCATCGCTGCCAAGCTGGAACAGCACCAAAGCTTTATCCATATTTACAGCATAAACTTTGTCTCCGCTTTTTAGTTTTTCGCCTCTGGCTATAAGATCCTTTATATTGCGGTAACCATGGGCTTTTGCTCTTTCAATGCCGGCCTTAACGCTTTCGCGTTCTGTTTTGCATTCGGATATAAAATCCATGTAATCACAGCACAGTTTTTCTAATTTTTCCGTTTTGTCATTTGAATAGGAAAGCCAGGCACTTTTTTGAGTTCTGCCGTTATTCATGTTTTTTCCTTATTTAAAAAAAAGCGGCCGATGCCGCTTCTTATCATGTTGTGAAATCTGATGATCGTATTTTGATTAATTTCAAAATCAGTCCTGATGATGCAGAAGGTGTCCCATACGTTCTGCTTTGGTATCAAGATATCCTTCGTTAAAAGTATTGCGACCGTATTCCAGTGCCCTGCGACCGTCTACGATGATACGATGCTTGGTAATGGAGTTGATCTTAGCCGGATTATTGGTCATCAGGATCACATGGTCAAATCCCATGGCTCTCATCATGTGACCGCATACACCGTAATGACGTTCGTCGGCATCAAAACCTAGACGTAAATTAGCGTCTACGGTGTCAAGCCCCTGATCTTGCAATTCGTAGGCACGAATTTTATTAAAAAGGCCGATCCCGCGTCCTTCTTGACGCATATATAGCAAAGCACCGCGTCCTTCTTTGGCAATGGCCTGCAAAGCAGCTGAGAGTTGAAATCCGCAGTCGCATCTTAACGATCCGAACACGTCTCCTGTGAGGCATTCAGAATGAATGCGGCAAAGCACCGGATCCTTTGTTGTGAGATCTCCCATAAAGATCATGGCATGGTCGAGTTTGTCGTTTTCGCGAAATATGGTTATGTTGAACTGACCGTATTTAGTAGGTAGTTTGGCAATCGGTCCCTGTACCAATTTGAGGGAAGGTGTCATGGCAACAGTCTTGGCGTCGGTCACTTTTGTAATCCAGAATTCGTTAATAATGCTGCTTTTAAACAAGGCAGAGCAAAACTGCAAGATCACTCTTGAAGTTTTAAGATTTGTTTATCTTCAATATGCATGATGTCGCATCATATCGAAAATTCATACAATGGGATAACAGTCTTTTCTGCCTTTTGGGGATAAAAATAAAAACAGTCGGACTGATAAAACAATAGCTGTCCGGCTTTTTCCTGATTTTGGGCAGTAAGACCGTCAATACATCAGATTAAATCAATTCGCGATTAAATTTGATGCAGATCTCATTTTATCAGGTCATTATACATCAACGGCTTTCTCTTGCACTCTAAGGTAGGCAACTATGACAGAAAACGAAAAATGCAGCAGAAAACTTTAGAAAAAACAAATAGTCCGCCAAAACAGGCTGAAATCAGCCAGGAGCACCTTTTCAAATCTTGAATGTTTGTCAAACTTTAGGCATTGCCATAGGAGGACAGAATGCGCAAGTTTTTGAAAATGAAACATCAAGGTTTTTTCATCAGGCTTTTTTCATCTTTTACCGCGGTATTGCAGATGCTGGTTTTAAGTTGTCTTTTGTGTGCCGCCGCGGTAAGTTTTTCAGACGAGGCTCAGGCCTCGACGGTCTTAAACGGGGTAAACGTCGAGACCCTGGCTGATATAAATCATCAGGATCTGCAGCAGATCCTGTCGCATCATTACGGACAGGCGGTTACCGCGCCGCTTTTTCAAAGAGCAGGTGCTGCAGGACGGGGTGGTGAAGGTGAAGGTACTTACTCCCTACCTAGAAAAGATCCGGGTAAACAACCGCTCGGGAGTAAACGTACAGACAAGACGCAGACTGCTTACTGAGGTAATGAGGATGCAGGATCATGCGGTAAATACCCAAAGCATGGAAAGCGCGCTGTTAAGACTTGCAGATCTGGGAACGTTCGGCGTTTACGGACGCTACGTGCAGGGGCAACAAGACGACGGGACCGAACTTGAGCTTAATCTCAGGAAAAAAACACATTGGCCGATGAGGATCTTTGCCGATAACCACGGCTCAAAAGCTTCAGGGAAGTACAGAATGGGAGGCGCCGGCAGTGTTCCCAATCTGAGCGGATATGCAGACAAGCTGAACTTTTACGGTTCAGGCAGTGATGAGAAGCAGTTTGACGGCGGAGTATCCTACTCTATACCGATAAATTCTCATCCTTCGGTATTGGGAATGTCATTTAGTGCCGGCAGTTACGAACTTTCAGAGGAATATGAAAAATTAGGAGCCAAGGGTCATTCTTTTGCAGGAGAGCTTTTTTGGGAGGAGCCGTGGCTCAGGCAAAGGGAATACGGTCTAAAAAGTAAGTTCGGGGCACGTTTAAGATCTCTTGAAGACCGTTTCGATGCTTTTGATTTAAAGTTCAAAAGACGCGAGAGCTCGGTTTTTTCAGAGTTTTCAGGATTTTTTAAAATCCGTGATTTCCTGTTTGAAGGCAGTGCCGGAATAACGACAGGCAACAGCGACAGTTTGGATGATTATGCCTTGTATCCTGAAGGATCTTTCACGCTTTTAAACGCCGGGAGCAGGCTTTCGTATTCATTCGGCCCCAATGTCAGAACTTCATTGCGCACCGAAATTCAAAAAGCGTCGCGTCCTTTGGACGGAGCTTTGCGTTTTAGCGCAGGAGGTGCTGATAAAGTATCTGCATTTAAAAGCTCCGAGGCATGCGCAGATGAAGGCGTATTCTCCTCGCTTGAACTGGCGCTTAAATTAACCCGCAATCTTACCGCTGTTCCTCATTTTGACGCAGCTTATCTTGCCAACAAGGGAGGAGAGAGCGCTTTCATCAAAGGGGCTGGGATAAAGGTTGAAGCCAGGTACGAAGGATTTTTTGTAAATGCGGATGTCTCAAGTGCTTTAGGAAAAGTACACGGAGATGACAGGGCCGGATTTTTGCTCTCTTTTGGTTATCAGGCTGCATAAGAAGCTTGACCGTAGACGTATAAATGTATAAAATCTTACGGCGTTGGCCCTTTAGCTCAGTTGGTTAGAGCAGACGACTCATAATCGTTTGGTCCCCCGTTCAAGTCGGGGAAGGGCCACCATTACAAGAAGACCTTTTTAAAGGTCTTTTTTGTTTTCTCCCGTCGGATCACTATGAGTCTGTAAGCTTTCCCTCTTGATTTGCCAGTATCTGCTCTTTGTGATCAAGCAGTATTAATAATCTTTCAAAGTCCTCAAGATCTTTCAAAGTCCTCAAGCATTTCAAAGACCGGACGCTCAACTTCAAAACACCGAGGATTGTTTTGCATTTTGCCGCTTTGCTTTGCCAGCATCCTAGTCAGCAATTCAGGTTGCAGTTTTAATGAAACGCAAACAAATGGGGATGAACGGGTTACATCCAATAACTCGGACGAAGTGGGAACGTCTACGGAGGTCAGGATCATGGATCCTGTACCGTAAAAATACGATCGGTTTCCTATGATCAGATGTTTTTTTTTAGGAGAGAATAAGTTAGAGACTGAGGCTGTAGCGGCAACTCGGCCTCGTTTCAGAAGAAGTTCTGTAGTAGAGATTAAGATCGGGGATAAGCCCTGCAACAGGGGCTTTTTTACCAATATGATCTTTGATTGTCTCTATAAGACGGTTGCGCAGAGCCGTTTGCGGCGCGTCTTCGTCAGCAGGAGCGGATGACTGCCAAGGATTGATTTGTTTTCCATGTTTTTTAAAGTCATCCTATTTAAGGACCGATGGAATGATTTTACTGCCTTTGAATACGTGGACTTTTAGGCGGCTTTAAAAAGTTGCGGAATTTAAAGATTGGTGGAGATGACCGGAGTCGAACCGGCCACCTTCTGCATGCGAAGCAGACGCTCTACCAGCTGAGCTACATCCCCGATTTGATGCTGATGGAGCGGGCGACGGGAATCGAACCCGCGTCAGTAGCTTGGGAAGCTGCAGTTCTACCATTGAACTACGCCCGCGAAATCGGAATTCACATGAACCCGAAAACGGGCTCATTATACACAATCTGCCAAATTGCGACAAATAAAGTTTGTTAGTATGTAAAAAAATATTCAGATCTCAAGTTTACGTTTTAAATACTGAATACTGTCGGTAATGGTCGATGCGTCGGTGGCAGAAGATGCCGAAGACACGAATTTGAGTCCCTGATGAGACCCTGTGAGCATTTCACCGTAGGCAGTAAGCGGTAATACCTGCCCTAAAATCCTGAGTCCTTCTGATTTGAGTTCACGACATACCGCTACGGTAAATTCAGCACCTGCTGAATATACAGCCCCGATCTCAGGGCATTTGTCCAGTACTCTTGAGACTATTTGTCCGTAAGCTCCCGACATGCTCTCGAGGATCTCCGCTTCCGAGTGTCCGGAAATCTGGTTGGGATCGTCAAAATCGGCTTTTTCTGTTTCCCTGATGTTCATGCTGTCAGAAACGGCAAAAGCCATGGGATAGTCATAAATTTTTGTGGCGATTTCGTCTACCACACGGTTTATTTCAGCTACTCTGCGCTGCTCGTCCGATAAAAGTTCGGTTCTTGAAACGTTTATGATCAGGGCTTTTTCCTCAAGCCTTACCATTTCCATTTGCGCTGCAGCCAGAGGATTACTTAATCCCACTATGCCGAGAATTTTTCCTGCGCGCATGCGGTCTTCATTTTGCGAACGCATGACTTTGCGTGCCAAAGTGGCGGTGAATGCTCCTGGATCAACTGCCAGAAATTTGATCCCCGATGCGATCACGGCGTCGGCTATCATGTTGATCTCTTCTTGCGACGTGCAGTCCATTACGATGGCACGTACTCCTTCCTGAGCCAAAGCGGCAATCCTTGAGGCAAGGTAGGCAGTGCCTTTTATATATTCCTTAAGATGAATGGCCTGAGTTTTATATCCGAATTTTTCAGAAAACAGATCGGCCACTCTGCCACTTCTTGCCGGCTCCAGATCGTCAAGACTTGCCAGAGATTTTTGCAGCGGTTTGCCGTCTATCATCATGTAGCCGCCTACGTTGGTACGTTTTAAAGCAGGGAAGGCGGGAACTACTATAGCCACGCGATCCTGATCACCTAGTGCGTCCAAAAGAGCCTGAGTTTCTGCACAGGTGTTGCCGCGCATGGCAGGATCGATACGTTTGGCATAAACTTTTACTTCCGGTGATTTTAAGAGCCTTGCCGCGTAAAAGACCATCTGATAGCTTTGATCGGGAGTGAGTCGCCTGCTGTTGGTGGAATAGACCAGACAGTCAAACTTTCTGCATCTTTCGTCTTTCAATCCGGCAGTGCTCATCAGCGAACAGACGGTACAGCTGTTTTTTTGCAAAAGTGCGCCGACAGAAGCTCCGCCGGTGATTTCATCGGAGATTACAACGCATTGTGACATGTGAATTCCTATACTTACAATTTTAATCAGCCTAAAGTTGAGATTTTGGCACGAAGTCTCAGAATGCTGGAGGGAACTACCGAGAGTTCATCCACACCGAGTTGTACGAGTTTGGCTACGAAGTGCTCTTCGGATGCCATTTCTCCGCATACTCCTACCCAAATTCCCGCGGCATGGGCATTTTTGACGGTCATTTCAATGAGCCTCAATACCGCATGATGCAATGGATTGACGAAAGGGTTGAGATCGGCGTTTTGTCTGTCGCAGGCCAAAGTAAATTGGGTGAGATCGTTAGTCCCTATGCTGAAAAAATCCACCAAAGGGGCCAATTCGTCGCTTATGAGTGCCGCAGCCGGAGTTTCCACCATGATCCCAAGTTCGATGTTGTCACTGTAACTTTGTCCTCCTGCAGTAAGTTCCTGCTTGACTTCATCGAGTATGGCCCTGCTTTTTTTTACCTCATCAACAGATGAGATCATAGGAAGCATGATGCCGAGATTACCGTGAACCGAAGCTCTTAACAAAGCCCTTAATTGGATTTTGAAAAGTTTCGGATTGTTAAGGCACAGTCTGATGGCTCTCATTCCCATGGCCGGGTTGTTTTCTGGCTTTAACATGAAGTAATCGGCGGTTTTGTCGGCACCTATGTCCAAAGTACGGATGATTACTTTACGCTCACCCATTTCTTTTAATACTTTTGAGTAGATGTCGTATTGTTCGTCTTCTGTTGGAAAGTCCTGACTTTGCAGATAAATGTATTCGCTACGGAACAGCCCTATGCCCTCTGAATCGGCAGCTTTTACCAACTCTATATCGGCAAGGGAACCTGCGTTGGCATAAAGTTTTATAGGATGTCCGGCGCGGGTGAAGGTATGTTTGCCGCGGAATAGTTCCAAATGTGCCCGCTGCGCGTCGTCAGTTCGCTTGCGCTCGGAATATTCGTGAACGGTAGCCTGATCAGGATCTATAAATACGAAACCGGTACGGCCGTCGATGACGGCGTAGTGCCCTTCGTATTTTTTAAGCAGTTTGTCTTCGCCCAGACAAATAACCGCGGGCATAGCCAGCGTGCGCGCGAAGATCACGGTATGCGAACGGTTTGAGCCTCCCGAGGTGAGTATGCCCGAGACTTTGTGTGGATCGAGTTGTACGGTTTCCGAAGGAGCCAGATCGTCAGTTGCGACGATCACGGGATCATCTCCGTAATCAAGAGCAATGGTACGGTGCTTGATCTGTCCTGAGTGCATCATCAGGATCTCATTGATGCGCCTTGAAATGTCGACTACGTCGGCTGCACGCCCCTGCATGTAGTCGTTTCCCACCATGGATTTGAATTGTTGTTCAAATCTGTGTCCTACGGTATCTACTGCGTATTCGGCATTGACCTTCTCTTTCTTGATGAGTGTACGTATGGAATTTACGTAATCAGGATCCTCGAGCATCATCTGGTGGATCTGAAAAACCACCGCATTTTGTTCGCCCAGCTTTTCAAGCGATACTTCATAAAGAGTACCCAATTGGGAAATGGCGTGGATGCGTGCTTTTTCAAAGCGCTCAAGTTCGGCTTCAGGATTGTCTACCAGTTTTTTAACAGGACAGGACGGAGCTCTCTTTAAAAAACTGATGCGACCAAATGCAATGCCTTGACTGGCCGGAGTTCCCCTCAATACGGTGTTTTCTTTTAGCAAGATGTAATTTCCTTTGTAGAAAACGGGTGAGATTGAATACTCAGTTGATGCTGATATTAGCACGTAGCGGCTAAACCAACTTAGTTCGGGCGGGTAAAAGCTGGGTTCATAAGTGTTAAAATACGGCAACTTTGAGAATAATCAGACTGCGGGACATGCAAATAACGATGTGTCGCGGTGAACTTCTACGGAAAGATCATGCAAGTTAAAACCAGATTTGCGCCGTCCCCCACCGGCTTTTTACATGTGGGAGGAGCCAGAACCGCATTATTTTCATGGCTGTATGCCCGTCACTGCGGTGGCCGTTTCGTATTGCGCATTGAAGATACTGATCGCGAGCGCTCCACTCAGCCTGCCATCGATGCCATCATCGAATCGATGAAATGGCTCAATTTGAATTGGGACGAAGGTCCTTTTTATCAGACCAAACGATTTGACAGATACAAGGAAGTCATCGACCAGCTTTTAAAAGAGGGAAAGGCTTATAAATGCTACTGCTCCAAAGAGCGCCTTGAGAAACTGCGTGCCGATCAAATGGCTCACGGTCTAAAACCCCGTTATGACGGTCACTGCCGTTGTGATCATGAAGAGCATGCTCCTGATGAACCCTACGTCATCCGCTTTAGAAATCCTGATGACGGGATTGTGGCTTTTGACGACGTGGTAAAAGGACATGTGGAATTTCAAAACAGCGAACTGGATGATTTCATCATTCAGCGTTCCGACGGAACTCCTACTTATAATTTCTGCGTGGTAGTCGATGATTGGGACATGGGGATCACTCACGTGATCCGCGGTGATGATCATGTTAACAACACTCCGCGTCAAATCAATCTTTACAAAGCTTTGGGTGCTCCGGTTCCGGTATTCGTGCATTTGTCCATGATCTTAGGAGAGGACGGCAAGAAGCTCTCCAAGCGTGAAGGTGCTGTTAATGTCATGAAATATCGCGAAGCAGGTTATCTGCCCGACGCTCTGGTCAACTATCTGGTACGTCTTGGTTGGAGTCACGGCGATCAGGAGATTTTCAGCCGCGAGGAGATGATCTCGTTGTTCTCTCTTGATGCAATTACCAAGAGTGCTTCCGGGTTTAATAACAAGAAACTAGATTGGCTCAATGCTCATTATATGAAGAGCCTGCCA
>CABQMD010000031.1 GCA_902465145.1 uncultured Succinatimonas sp.
ATTTTTTGCAAAAAGCACTTGCTTTGCAAAAAGCACGATATATGATGTTGCAAACGCCGGAACTTTCCGGTTCATTTAACTTAGGTTTTTGCAAGGCTTACTATGGCAGACGATAAGAACCACGTTTATATATTCGACACTACTTTACGCGACGGCGAACAGGCATTGATGCGTTCTCTCACTCCGGTGCAGAAACTGCAGCTGGCAATGATGCTCGACGAACTCGGGGTCGATGTGATCGAAGCAGGCTTCCCGATCTCTTCTCCAGGAGATCTCAAATCTGTACACGACATCGGACATGCGCTTAAACATGCCGTATGCTGCGGACTTTCCCGTACGGTGGAAAAAGACATTGATGCCGTACACGAAGCTTTGCACGGACTTGACCATTACAGAATTCACACTTTCGTGGCTACCTCCGACATCCACGTCAAAGACAAACTGCACCGCAGTTTTGATGACATCATCGCGATGTGCGATCACCACGTTCGTTATGCCAGAAACTACACTGACGATGTTGAATTCTCCTGCGAAGATGCCGGACGCACTCCAATAGATCACCTTTGCCGCATCGTGGAGACTGCCATCAACGCAGGTGCCACCACTGTAAACATCCCCGATACCGTAGGCTATACCCTGCCTTACGAATTCGGCGGCATCATCAAGACCTTATTCAACCGCGTTCCGAATATCGACAAGGCCCGCATCAGCGTCCACTGCCACAATGATTTGGGCATGGCCACGGCTAACTCACTGACTGCTGTTCAGGAAGGCGCACGTCAGATAGAAGTATGCATGAACGGTCTTGGTGAACGTGCAGGCAACTGCTCTTTGGAAGAAGTCGTCATGAGCATGAAGCTCAGAGCGCCGTATATGAACGGTGTGTACACCAATGTCATCGCAGAAAACATCGCGCGCGCTTCTCAAATGGTAGCCTCAGTATGCAATGAACCGGTTCCGTCTCACAAAGCCATTGTAGGTTCCAACGCTTTTGCCCACAGTTCCGGAATTCACCAGGACGGAGTGCTGAAGAATAAGCAAACTTACGAAATTCTGACCCCTGAAAGCGTTGGCTTTAAGGAAAACAACATGCATATGACCGCCCGTTCAGGTCGTCATATGATCAAAGCCGTGCTTGAGAAACTCGGGTACAAAGAAGGCACTTACAACCTTGACGATATCTATCAGCGTTTCTTAAAACTTGCCGATCGCAAAGGTCAGGTTTTTGATTACGATCTGGAAGCTTTGATGTATTTTTCCCAAGATGAAGATGAGGAAAATCAGTTCAAGCTCGACAATCTTTCGGTGATGTCAGGCGGGAAAAACATTATTCCCACGGCTTCGGTAAGACTGCGCATCGGTAAACGTACCCGCACTGAATCAGGTACCGGCAACGGTCCTGTGGATGCGGTATTCAACTGCATCAGCCGCCTGACCGGATTGAAGCTCAAGCTTGAAAGTTTCCAGATCAATGCCAAAGGATCCGGCATGAATGCCCAAGGACAAGTAAACGTCGATGTAATTTACGAAGGCCGTCATTATTACGGCGTAGGCATATCGACGGACGTTATTGAAGCCTCGGCTTTGTCACTCATCTCTGCTAGCAACAGCATTTACCGTGCACAGGTCATAGAGCAGGAAAAAGAACAGGAAGAGAAAAAGGAGAACTAAGATGAAATCCTACAAGATCGCAGTTTTATCAGGTGACGGCATCGGCCCCGAGGTCATGAACGAGGCCAAAAAAGTTTTAAACGCCGTATCCGAAAAATTCGGATTCAAGCTTGAAATGACTGAAAAATTGGCAGGAGGTTGCGCTATAGACGCCTGCGGAACTCCTTTGCCTGAAGATACCTTAAAAGCTTGCGAGCAGTCAGATGCCATTCTGTTTGGATCCGTAGGCGGTCCCAAGTGGAATCATCTGCCTTCGTCACAGCGCCCCGAAAGCGGTGCTCTGCTCCCTTTGCGCAAGCATTTTAAACTTTACTGCAACTTCCGACCGGCAAAAATCTATGAAGGACTCGGGGCACTGTCACCGCTTCGTGCCGACATCGCCATGCGCGGTTTTGACATGCTGTGCGTAAGAGAACTCACCGGCGGTATTTATTTCGGACAACCCAAAGGTCGTGAAGGTAGCGGTCCTGAAGAAAAGGCTTACGACACTGAGATCTATCACCGTTACGAAATCGAGCGCATTGCCAAAATAGCTTTTGAAGCTGCCATGCTACGCAATAAGAAAGTCACTTCCGTGGACAAGTCCAACGTGTTGCAAAGCTCCATTCTATGGCGTGAGGTAGTGACGGAAGTAGCCAAGAGCTATCCTGAAGTTCAGCTTGAGCACATCTATATCGACAATGCCACCATGCAACTTGTGAAAGCTCCTTCGCAATTTGACGTATTACTTTGTTCAAATATGTTCGGAGACATACTCTCTGACGAATGTGCCATGATCACTGGCTCAATGGGCATGTTGCCTTCGGCATCCTTGGGAGAAGGCGGTTTTGGTCTTTATGAGCCGGCAGGCGGCAGTGCCCCTGACATTGCAGGCAAAGGTATAGCCAATCCAGTAGCTCAAATTCTCTCAGCTGCTTTGATGCTGCGTTATTCCTTAAAGGAAAACGAGGCGGCAAAAGCCATAGAAGATGCCGTATCCAAAGTCTTGCGCGAAGGCAACCTCACAGCAGATCTTATGGAATCCGGAGCATCGTCACGCAAAGCTCTCTCCACTCAGGAAATGGGCGACAAGATAGCTAAGGCCGTGAGAGAAGCTTAATCATTAAAAAAGTCAGGTATAAAAAATGGGTAAAACTCTTTACGAGAAAGTTTATGACAGTCACGTCGTCTTCCGTCAGGAAGGCGAACTGCCTACTCTCTTTATCGATCGTCACCTCTGCCATGAAGTGACTTCCCCTCAGGCCTTTGCTGGTCTTGAAGCGGCCAATCGCAAATTACGTCATCCCGAGCTTACGCTCGCTACCATGGATCACGACATTTCAACTCGTGAACAGAGTATTGAAGCATGCTCTCCCATGGCTCAGACCCAGATAAAGGCACTTATCAACAATACCAAGAAATTTAATGTAACCTTGTTCGGCTTGGGAGATCCCAATCAGGGCATTGTACACATAGTAGGACCGCAGGTAGGTTTCACTCTGCCCGGCACCACCTTGGTATGCGGTGACTCTCATACCGCCACCCACGGAGCTTTCGGCGCTTTGGCTTTCGGGATCGGCACTTCCGAAGTCGAACACGTCATGGCCACTCAGACCTTGAAACAGGCCAAATACAAGACCATGAAGATAGAATGCTCCGGTAAGCTTTCGCCTGCTTGCAGCGCCAAAGATCTGATTTTGGCAATCATAGGCAAGCTCACCACTGCAGGCGGAACTGGGTATGCCGTGGAGTTCTGCGGTGAAGCCGTACGTGCTTTGTCCATGGACGGACGCATGACTTTATCAAACATGGCTATCGAGTTCGGTGCCACCGTAGGTATGATTGCTCCCGATGAAACTACATTTGAATATATCAAAGGTCGTCTCATGGCACCAAAAGGCAAGGCTTTTGAAGAAGCTGTTGCATATTGGAAGACCTTAAAGTCGGATCCTGACGCCCACTTTGACAAAGTGGTTACTTTGGATGCCTCGGTCATCGAACCTCAGCTTACCTGGGGTACCAACCCAGGTCAGGAATGTGCCATCACCGCCTGCGTACCGTCACCTGACGATTTTGCCGATCCCATCGTAAGCAAGTCCTGCGCCGACGCACTTGCCTATATCGATCTCAAACCTCATCAGAAGATTGCAGGCACTCCGGTTGACTACGTGTTCATCGGTTCCTGCACCAACGGCCGTATCGAAGATTTCCGCGCCGCTGCAGCCGTA
The DNA here is from genome assembly GCA_902465145.1 of uncultured Succinatimonas sp. Taxonomy (GTDB): domain Bacteria; phylum Pseudomonadota; class Gammaproteobacteria; order Enterobacterales; family Succinivibrionaceae; genus Succinivibrio. The sequence goes on from CABQMD010000031.1 coordinate 3,879, forward strand.
CTCAAGGGTCGTCATATTGCCCAAAACATCAAACTTGCCATTGCCGTTCCCGGTACCCAATGGGTTAAAGCTCAGGCAGAGCGCGAAGGTCTTGATAAGATCTTCAAGGATGCAGGTTTTGAGTGGAGACTTCCCGGGTGCTCCATGTGCCTTGCCATGAACGATGATCGTGCCCCTGCAGGTATGCGTGTGGCCTCAACCTCAAACCGCAACTTCGTAGGACGCCAGGGCAAAGGCTCCCGTACTCATTTGATGAGTCCTGCCTCAGCTGCCGCCTGTGCGGTAAAAGGTTGTCTTGCCGATGTACGCGAGTTTTTAAAATAAGGAGAGAGTCATGGAAAAATTCACCGTTTACGAAGGTGTGGCGGTTCCTCTGGACTCTGCCAACATCGATACTGATCAGATCATTCCCAAGCAGTTTTTGCTCGCCGTAAGCCGTAAGGGATTCGGAAAGCACCTGTTCCACGACTGGCGCTATTTGGACGATGCTGAAACTCGTCCTAACCCAGAATTTAATCTGAACAAACCGGAATATAAAGGTGCAACCATTTTGGTAGCCCGTGACAATTTCGGCAACGGTTCATCCCGTGAGCATGCTCCCTGGGCTCTTATGGACTACGGATTCAGAGCGGTAATTGCTCCGAGCTTTGCCTCCATCTTCAACAACAATTCCTTAGGCAACGGTCTTTTGCCGTTACGTCTTAAAGAAGATGAAGTGGATCAGATCTTTAAGGTATTGGAAAAAGCCCCAGGTACCAAGATCCGCATTTCACTTGTAGATATGACCGTTGAATGTGCCGATCTGCACTTTACCTTCAACCTTGACGAATTCAGACGTCACTGCCTGTTGGAAGGACTGGATGCAATTTCCCTGACCCTTCAGCATGAAGATGAAATTGCCTCTTATGAAAAAAGCAATCCTGACTGGTTAACTCCTGATAAGTCAGCTCTTTAATCAACTGCAAGGCCCGGTTCTTCCGGGCTTTTTATTCTGCATTTAACTCCCCTGCTTGTACCTTCGGATCAGGTGTCTTTCACAAAAAAAGCCTATAATCTGCACATAACCATCTTTCAAGGAATAAAAAATGGCTGACAATACCAAATACTCGGAAAAACCTGAGCTTAAAACCATAAGCAATAACAACGGTCTTAGCGTCACCATCATGGACTGGGGCGCAACCATCATTTCGATAAAAGTACCTGTATACGGTGAAGCTAAACCCCGTGAGGTTTTACTCGGCGTATCAGATCCCGAGCAATGGTCAACTCAATCCTGTTACTTCAATGCCACCATAGGACGTTTTGCCAACCGCATTGCCGATAACAGTTTTGAAATCGACGGCAAAGCATATCATTTGAAATCAAACGACAGACATACTCTTCACGGAGGAGTCGAAGGTTTTGACAAACGTCGTTTTACTTTAGTGAAACAATCGGAAAACTCACTTACCTATGAGTTAGTTTCAAATGACGGTGACATGGGCTTTCCCGGTAATTACACTTTAAGAGTAACTTATACCGTAACTGCCGATAACTCGCTCTTAGTTGAATATTTGGGAAGCTGTGATCAAAAATGCTGGTCCTGCATTACCAATCATGCTTACTTTAACTTAAACGGCAAAAACTCTTCAGCACTCAATCACACCGTATGGTTTGATTCTACTGAATACCTGCCATGCGATGCCGACTCGATCCCTACAGGAGAAGTACGCAAAGTACGCGGTAGCGCCTTTGACTTTAATTCAGCTCCAAAGACCGTGGGACAAGACTTCATGCGCGATGAGCAGATGGAGCTTGCTTTGGGATATGATCACCCCTTCATCATCGCAGGCGATCCTTTAAAGCCTTTTGCAAAAGTTGCCTCTGATGACGGCAGCGTTAAGATGGAGCTCTACACTGACTACCCTGCCTTCCAGTTCTACTCAGGAAACTATATCTACAGTCCGGATCCTGCAAAGCAGATAGTTGCCCGTGACGACGGTAAGGTTTATCAGGCACAAAGCGCTTTGTGTTTTGAACCGGAGTTCTATCCTGACTGCCCGCATCTGCCTCAATTTGCAGATAGAAATTCCATGGTAACCCCTGAGGCTCCGCTTTCAAGATTCATCTGCTATAAGTTTAAGATTTGATTTAAAAATTACGTAATTCAGATCTTAACTGATTGATATCATGTAATTTATTCTTAAACATAAATGACATCGTTGCCTATCAGAAATTGATAGGCAACATAATTACATTTTGTGAATGGACAAAATCAAAAAACATTACTGCAACAAAAATAAAGTAGCCCTGCTTGACGCAAATTGACCAATGTATCGTAGGCTCTGATCCGCATTACAAATTTGTGAGACAGTGTCCCACAAATTGTTGTCGTTTTAGTCTGTTTAATTTCTGCTTACTGATTTGGCAATGCGATTTTTCACATCATCCAAATTTTGTTGAATATGCAATCTCATGGCCTCTTCTGCTGCGTGTGCATCTTTCTTCAAAATGGCATTTACAACCATTTGATGTGTTTCCACAGCCTGCTCACATAACTTCCTGTCTGTAAGATTAATAAGATAAGGAATACCGGAGTAAATGATCTGCATCATCGTTTTAAGGATCACATTTTCCGTACAAGAAGCGATAGCACTGTGAAATTTAATATCAGCGCCTTCATGATCCTTACCAGAACTGACCAAACGAATGACCTCAGCCTGAGCTGCTGCTATGGCATCGAATTGCTCCGGAGTGGCCATCAAGGCTGCGTTATAAGCAAGTTTTGGCTCAATCATGAGTCTTACCTCACAAAGATCGCAACCTAATTGCAATTTGTCATTATGAAAGCGAAAGCCAAAAGGATCTGATTGAACACCGGGAAGAGCCGATACAAAGGTACCTCGACCGCGATGGATCTCCAAAATATTTTGACTAACGAGTCGCTTTACCGCTTCTCTAACAGTGCTACGGCTTACTCCCAGCAGACTTACAAGTTCAGCCTCAGTAGGCAACATAGAGGCTGCAGGATATTCTCCGCTTTGAATTTTATTTATAAGAGTATCCGCCACCAATTCAGATTTTGAACGAGTGTTAAGAAGCTTTAGCGAAGCACGTAATTCCATTTCAGGCGCCATACTCTCTTTTTTATTATTCAACGTCATCCTCTCTTCACTCAATACAAAACAGCTTAAAACGGATATTTTATCGCGGACTTTGGTACGCTACATCACAGCCAAGAGTTTTTTATCAGAGTCTGTTTTAAGGATACGGCTGCCTTTTCGATGATCTGTTGCTGGGAGAAAACCCTTTCATACTCATCGTTAAAAACTTCAGTGGATACCATTCCAGAGTAAAATGTAGACGCCAACCTTTGCAAAAAGAGATCAACATCGACTGCATCACCGTCGTCTAAAAAACGACGCCACGATTGATCGATGATTTCATGCGTACAATCAGGCATCACCCCATTCATAAGATGAACGGCTCTGATATCATCAGCATTAATCTTTGAGAAATCAAAATCACTGCTTAAATTTTTTAAGAATAAATTGCAGGAATCAAGCACGATGCCAATATTATTGCAAGCAACGGCATCGATAATTTCCTTGGCAAAATCTGCATCCCTAACAAGACTTCTTTCAAGACCTACAGGTTCAAATATGAAGCAGATCTCAGGCAATTCGCAGCACAACCTTTTTAAAGCCGTAACACACATGTTAAAGGCATCATTCCTCGAAAAAGAGGCTGCTTCCAGACGATTTTTTAGCAACGGTGCTACGGCTATCACCTGAGAAGTTCCAGTTATCGCATGCATTTCCTTTAACAAATTCAGCCGTGCATGAAACTCGGCATGTTCCTCTTTACAGTCGTCACTTGTAAAAAGCCCCGGATATAAATACAAAGCATTGATGGGACCTTGGCACAAACCGTGCTTCTTCAGGTTTTGTCCCAATAATTCCAAGGATCCGCCTGTCTGTAAAAAACTTTCTACACAATCAAAACGTAACTCTATTTCCTCAAATCCGGCCCTCGCGGCATACGCTATATCTCCAAGAATGTTTTTAAAATCCTTGGTACAAGCCTCGTTGTAGCAAAGACGAGTTATATTCTTTTTTTCAATCATTTACTTCTGTGCTCTTCACTTATCCAGACTGGTTCGTCTTTTTTTGTAAGTGTATATACGGCCTCACATACCTCGACAGTAGCTCGTCCGGCTTCACCGTCTGCACACAGAATTTCCTGTCCTGCCACGGCTCCTAAAAAATTTGCGATGCTCTGTTCATGAAAATAATTCATCTTATCC
>CABQMD010000032.1 GCA_902465145.1 uncultured Succinatimonas sp.
CATTTATCAAAGTGTGAAAAGAAACGAAAGATTCGAAAAGGAGAAAAAAATGAAAAACAATATAAAAGCAATGAATTGGAATAAGAATTATTATCCTACCATTCTCGATCTGTTTAATCGCCCGTTGTGTGACATCGATCTTCTCTGTAATAATTATGTGACTAATTTTCAATCTATGAAAACTGATGTGATCGATAAAGGTGATAGCTATCAGCTTAAAACAGAATTACCGGGAGTGAAGAAAGATGACATCCATGTTGATTTCAAAGATGGCGTGTTGACCATAAGCGCTGAGCGTAAATTTGAGAAAAACAAAGACGATCAACACGGTTTTATCATGCACGAGCGCTCAGAAGGAACATGCAGCCGCAGTTTCAGTTTTGAAGATGTAGATCCTGAAAATATAGATGCAGCCTTTGCCAACGGCGAACTCGACATACGCCTGAAGAAACAGACAAAACAGCAAGGCAAAAAGATCTGCATTCACTAATTTTTAATTCATTCATTTTTAAGAATTATGCGTTGAAGACGCAATGGAGTTACGAAAATGTCAAATAAGAATAAGATGCATCAGTACAATAACCAATATCGTCCTACCGTATTGGATCTGTTCAATCGTCCTCTGTGCGATATCGATTTCTTCGGCAACGAAAGAAGAGCCGCTCAAGATAATGCACTTACCTTAAGCACCGATGTTCTTGATAAAGGTGATCATTATCAGTTAAAGACCGACATGCCAGGCATTAAAAAGGAAGACATCAAGGTTGATTTTAATGACGGTGTACTTACCATCAGTGCCGAGCGTAAGTTCGAGAAAAATGAAAACGGTAAAGACGGCTTCATCATGCACGAACGCACTGAAGGCACTTACAGCCGCAGTTTCAAATTTGAAGATGTAGATCCTGAAGGGATCAACGCTGCATTTGCCAACGGAGAATTGGATATAAGTCTCAAGAAGGTTGCTAAATTACAGGGCAAACAGATCAGCATTAACTAAGACTCAGCGATGCCTACGTAGTGAAGAACTCATACCGTAGGCACTGCGAGCCCGTAAAGATGCCATTTTATGCCTTTCAGGCTCTTTAGCTAAAACCGCAGAACTTTGTTGAAACGATGTATCTGCGGTTTTTTTATCTTCCGGGTACGGAGCAAGCATTCTTGAGATCATATCGACTTCACCTGCCGGCAACCCAGTCTGCAAAGAAACTTCATTCTCATCAAGACCTTGCCTTAAGAGTTTTTTTGCGTTGTTTAAAGCCGCACGTTCAGATCCGGTATCTGAAACAGACTCACTTTTAGGATCTTTTGAGCTTTTAAAATCATCAAATTCTTTGGTGATTTTTTTTAATAGCTCGTTGATTTCATCAAATTTTGAAGAAGACTCATCAGATTTAGATTCAAGGCTTTTCAATCTGTCGGTGCATTGCTGAACCTGATCACTCAAATAAGCACAAGTACGCTCCATGATCTGACTTTTCTTCTCCGACTCCTCCACATTACGCGACAACTGTTCTTTTTCTTCAGAGCACTTTATCAAATTCTTTGCCACAAGATCCAAACGATCTTCAAGAACAGAAATTCTTCTGAAATTCAGAACAAATGACACCAACACGAGCACCAATATGATCAGTGCCACGCAAATTATCAGAGTCAGAGAAAGATCAAAATACGGAAACATGAAGTTCTAATTCAGCTTCAGCCGTTGATGGCAGAAACCTCTTCCCATTCCTGATCAGAAAGTAACTTGGTCAAATCTATCAGGATCAGCAGATCTTCATCACGGTTGCATACTCCGCTGATGAATTTTGCACTGTCCTCAGTACCGACATTGGGGGTATCGTCAATATCATTGGTATTAAGATCGACCACTTCTGCTACGGAATCCACCAAAATACCTACTACGTGATTATCTGATTCGATGATCATAATACGGGTACTATCAGTAACCTCGGCAGAAGGCAAGCCAAAGCGCATACGGGTATCCATAACCGTTACCACGTTACCGCGTAAATTTATAATTCCCAAAACATATGACGGAGCCCCGGGGACCGGAGCAATGTCCGTATAACGCAATACTTCACGCACTTGCATCACGTTTACGCCGTAAAGCTCCTGTCCGAGACGGAAGGTTACCCAACGCTTGAGTTCACCTTCATTTTTTTTAGCTGCTTCGGCTAAACCGCTACGATTGGAATTCTCTGCATTAGTCATGATCTTCACCTTATACGACTGTATACGTCGCCCTAATTTGTTTAAATTTTACCAGTTTTACGCAATCTTTTTTTTCTAAGCGATCACGTCTTAATTCTGCAACCTGCTGTCCGCATCTTTGCCAGCACTTATCGAACACAGGCCCATGCCCCGCTCAAACATGGCAGTCAGTGCCTGTACATGCAAAAGCGCACACATCTCTTTTTTTACAATTCCGGCAAGCCAGGGCCTTGATCCGGCCTTTTCGCGAAATTTGATCTGATCTCCTCTTAGCACGCGATTTCCCTCAAGCTCATCGCAACCCAAAGCCCACGCACTGTTATCCAAAACAATCATGTACTGATAATCATGTTCATTACTGTCTTCAGGTTTTACCCAGCGCATGGTATCGACGAGACTGAGTTTAGTTCTGCGTACATCGGCAATACCCTTATACCATACTGGTCTGCCGGCAATTTTTGTAAGTTTAGGAGTTTCAAAAATACCCCCTAAATTTACCAACGGAACGGCAAAGCGCACTCCTTTGACTAAAAAGAACAACACCTGAAACTCATCGGGAAGTTTAAGCTTCTGCCAATTAAGTTCCTGCGGTTTATCCTCCGTTTTTTTAGCATTTACCAAGCTGTTGTGTGCGGTTGCAAGCGCTTTTGACTGGATCTTAGTTTGTACGGAAACTGAAGATATTGTTTCGACTTTTTCAACAGCCACAACCTTCTGCTGTTCAGCCTGCTCGTTAGTCTTTACCTTAAACTTGACCTCTGTTTTAGGTTCAGCACATGTCTTTACGGCTGTTTGAGGTTCAGTGTGCTCCGCTACCGATGTTTGTTGTTTTACATCTAAGACAGCACCCTTGTTCTTTTCCAATGATAAATCGAAGCTTTCATTTTCAAGCTTAGTCTCTGCTTGTAATTGCGTCTCAACGGTTTTTACCGCAACATCCTTAGACTTATCCTGCGTCTCAATCTCAATATCGTCCTGCAATGAATCCAACAAAGACTGCAGCGAAGGTGTATTTTTCACCGGCAAAGGATCCGGCAAAGGATCCTGCTTGCAGGTACAAAGTTCAGGCAAAGGCTGCGAAATCAACTCCTCTTTGTCATGAGCTTCAAATACGGCCTGATCATTTGATTCTGAATGTGATTCAGTGCTCGGTACAATTTTGAGTTCAGCTTGAGCAGACGACTTTTGTAAAAGCGGCTCTTTTGCAACAACTTTTTGTTCGCACTCCGTTGTTTCCCTTTTTTTGGGAGCAGAATTTTCATTTATATCTGAAGGAATTTTTAAATCATGCGATGATTGTTCCTGCTGTCCTTGCCAAGATAAATCTGATGACGTATTTTCTGTATTTATTACAGTTTCTGCTTCTTTGACGAAATTTTTCTCTTCAGCAGCAGAAGTTTCATCCTTTTGCGGTTCGACATTTTGGCAAAACGAAATCTTTTCATCACAAGAAGTATCTTGCTCATAGGCAGTTTCGGCAGAATTCAGATCTTCAGCAGGAGTTTTATCTGCAAACGTTTTCAGATTTTGCTCCAAAGACCGGAACTCTTGTGCAGTTTCATGTTCATTTCCCTGCAACTCACCTTCTACTAACATCTGTTCAAAATAAGCAAGCAGATCCTCTTCTTCATTTTCATAATGAGTCATCAGAACTCCTCAGGGCCGAGCATGGAATTTAAATCGTCAGTCAAAAGTTCGCTTGCAGAAGGTGATGTGCTGCTCTGAGAGGACTTCTGACTTAAATCTCTGAGTTTTTGACTGACTTTGTCAGGACAATTTTCAAGAGCATGGGCTATGCAGCAATCAAGCAATTTGCGATATGCCTCAGATCCTCTGGAACGACGATTCATAAGCGGTAACGGCATCTGGCGACTGCTGGATATGGCAAAAGCCTCATCAGGCGGGATCACTTTATCCCAAACTTTGTTTTGATAACGTTTTCTAAGCCTGGCAAGACTTTCTTCACACTCAGGATCACGATCATCGCTCATGGTAGGAACTACTAAATGATCAAGTTCTCTGCCGCCTGAGGCTTTTTGCATGATCCCGAACGTTTTGATCATTCCTTCAAGTCCTTTCATAGCCAGAAAATCTGTCTGAGTAGGGACTATCACCAATGAAGATGCCGCCAATGCATTGACCATCAATGCTCCGAGAACCGGAGGACAGTCAATCAAAATCACGTCGTAATCTTCTTCCAAAAAAGAAAGGATACGACTTAGAATTCTACCTACACCTGCTCTTCCTGAAAGCTGACGATCGGTGGTGGCAAGAGCCATACTTGAGGCTATAAGATCAAGTCCCTTAAAACGAGTATAGGTAATGGCACTGCGCACTTCATCTAAAGTAAGATCCTGACATTTATAGAGATCGTAAAGATTACGATCTACGCTGTCATCTCCGTAACCAAGATATGCCGTCAGCGAAGCATGCGGATCGGTATCTACGGCCAAAACCATAAGACCTTCCTTTTGTAACCATCCAGCAAGAGATGCTACGGTAGTAGTCTTTCCGACTCCTCCCTTTTGACTTGCCACAGACCAGACCAGCACTTTCGGCTCCTTATTATTTATTCGTATTTCCAAATTCGAGCACTATGCCGTCATCATCGCTGCGCTCGATGTTAAGGCGATCTTCACCGGCTTTTTCATTGCCATCGCCTTTTACTGCATTATTATCATCATCCTCTACAAGCTGAAGTTTGCGTCTGTCCGCCATGGCGTAACGCGAAATTGCTATCACGACTCTTCGATTTAAAGAACGTCCTGCCGCAGTTTCATTGGAAACAAAAGGATGGTATTCGCCATATGATTCAGCTGCCATACGTTCAGGTTCAATTCCGTCGTTTGCAAGTTCGTTTAAAACGTTTACTGCTCGTTGCGAGGCCAACTGCCAACTGTCTTTAAATATGCCGTTCGGGATAAAAGTATTATCAGTATAACCGCGTATGCGTACGTAATTATTGATAGGAGTCAACGCCACCGCAATACGGGCAATTACTGGTCTTGCTCTGTTTAAAACCGACGCCGAACTTTCTGCAAAAAGCAATGACGAGTTTAAATTCAAAGTCAGCCAATGCTGATCTTCTTCTATTTGAACCTCTTTTTCCAAGCCTGTATCTGCAAGACTTTCGGTAACGGATCTTCTGATCGCATCAAAAGGTGTGCCGTATTCACCTTCGCCGTCACTTGTGACATTATCTATATTTTTTCCGCCGTCTTGGTTTTTATTTTGCTCACCGCCAGGGGTAAACCCGCCTGCACCGCTGTCAGAACCTCCGTCAGGTTTGTCAGTATGAGGAGAACCTTTGGAGCGGGTTTTGGTTTCAGAGACAATAAGATCTCCTGAGGCAGTAGAAACATCAGCCTTACTCTGTCCGGTCTGACCTTCATCTTCTCCGTTGTTACCGCCTGAAGAATTAGGAGAATCGCTGTCTGGCGATCCTGCACTGGTAAAATTCATAATGGTTCCGCCGCTTTCTTCGCTGCGGGCCATGGGCTCTGCTGATGAGGCCTGCTCCTGTGCTTTTTTAGCCTCATCGGTAATACGCTCTTCAAGCGAGCCGGGAATTAACAAAACCCCGCCTGCAGCACTTACGAGACTTTCGTTGAAGGCCTCAGCAACTGATTTGGCCATGGACTGCGCTTCGGACTGTTTTGCCATGGCAAAAGCGTAAAGCACGACGAACACTGCAAACAGTAAGGTCATGAAATCGGCGTACGACACCATCCAGCGTTCGAGATTAACGTGCTCCGGCGGTTTTTTCTTAGGCATGCTAAAACCTTACTGCTGTTCAGTCTTACCTGTGTAAATGGCCAGACGACGCTTGAGCATGAGTGAGTTTTCTCCGGAAGCTATCGAAACCAAACCTTCCATGGTCATAACCTTATACAAGGTAATGCTTTCAACTGCCGTTTTGATACGTCCTGAAGCCGGAATACAGATAAGATTGGCAAAGACCAAACCGAAAATAGTAGCCACGAAAGCTGTTGCAATTGACGGACCCAGAAGATCTGGTCTGTCCAGCAATGACATGGCATGGATAAGACCGAGCACGGCACCGATAATACCCATGGTAGGAGCATAACCGCCCATAGCCTCAAAATACTTGGATGCCTGAGTATTTTTTTCTTCTTCCAAGGTTATGGCATTGTCCAAAAGCTCTTTAATGACTTCCTTGTCCACACCGTCAACGATCATCTGAACTCCGTCTTTGGTGAAATCATCAGGAGCGCTGCTGATGGAGCCTTCAAGTGCCAACATGCCTTGAGCACGGGCAGTATTTGCAAGTGACAGCAAAAATTCAGCCTGTGAGTCCAAATTAAGGTTGGGAGGAGAAAGTAACCACAGGATCTTTTTCCAGGCACTGCCGATCACTGAAAAAGGAAACTGCACCAGACATGCAGAAAAAGCCGCACCGCAGACTACGATGAAAGCCGGAAAATTTACGAGGATCATAGGCGACGTGCCCTCGATCATCATACCGGTGATCACGCATCCTATGCCTATGATGATACCCAGTAAATTCATCTATGCCTCTCCTCAGAAGGATATGACGTACTTCTACTACTTAAAATTCCTTGGCAATATCTTCGGCTATTTCATCAAGCGGCAAAACCAGATCTGCTATGCCGGCGTTGACTATTGCCTGAGGCATGCCGTAGACCACGCAACTTTCTTCATTTTGCGCCCAAATAACCGACCCCTTGCTCTTTAAGATACGACATCCTTCGCATCCGTCGGATCCCATTCCTGTCAGGATCATCGCCAGAACTCTGCCGTTATAAAGCTGTGCTAGGGAAGCAAAAGAAACGTCTACGCAAGGGTTGTAGGAAACCCTGCCGGTATCCTTGAGAATACGCACTTTGGCCCCGGTACCGGCACGTTCAAAAATCATCTGCATTCCGCCTGGGGCTATGTATACGGTCCCCGGCATCAAAATGTCTCCGTCCTTAGCCTCGGTAACGTGCAGAGCCGACATTTCATCAAGGCGCTGTGCAAAGGTCTTGGTGAAAGTAGCAGGCATATGCTGGATCACGACCACTGGAACATTAAGTTTGGGCAGACGCGGAATAATGTTCTGCAGAGCAATGGGGCCTCCTGTGGAGCTGCCTATTGCTAATAACGAATGCCTTATTCCTGATTTGCGATAATTCGTAGTTTCACTGCTGTGATCACCGAAAGTAAAGCGTCTTACGGCCGCAGGCTTACCCTGATCATGGCTTAGCATTTCATTAATGCGTTTATACTGCCCGCGAGTGGATTCTGATAAGGTTGTGGTGCTACTTATTTTTTCAGAAAATTTCGACGCGGATGCAGGCACGACTTTCGGTGCAACCGGTTTGATCGTTGTCTGAAGGTACGCAGTCTGGTTCTTGAAACGGCCTTGATGAGACTTCTTAACTCTACCAAAGCTTCCTCTCGCCTGTGAGCGATGTCGGAAAAGTTCTTCGGCATAAAATCCACAGCTCCGGCCTCAAGAGCTTTCATCGTTGATGATGCTCCTTCCGTGGTTAAAGAAGAAAACATCAGGATGGGAGTAGGATTTTTGGCCATGATCTCTTTAACTGCCTCAATCCCGTCCATAACAGGCATTTCAACATCCATGGTGACGACATCAGGATGAAGTGTCGAAGTCAACAGCACTCCCTCCTTACCGTCTTTGGCCTCTCCTACCACTTCAAGCAGCGGATCACCTGAAATGATCTCTGAAAGACGCTTCCTGAAAAATGCCGAATCGTCAACAATTAAAACTTTGATGGTCATAGCCTACACCTTACGTTTTAATACCTGTCGGCCGTCTTGTGAGCATAAGCTCTGATAAGTCCGGGAATATCTAGGATCAAAGCAATGCCACCGTCTGAAGTAACCGTAGCTCCTGCCAACCCTGGAGTGCGATGCAAAATATTGTCAAGAGGTTTGATGACGACTTCTTCTTGACCTAAA
>CABQMD010000033.1 GCA_902465145.1 uncultured Succinatimonas sp.
GATGCGGATACAGGTTAAAGGATTGAAATACCATTGACATGTTTTCTCGGATCATCTTCAGGCGGTTTTTGACGGTAAGTTCGGTTCCGTCAATAAATACCTTTCCGGAGGTAGGAACTTCAAGAAAGTTCATGCAACGTACGGTGGTGGATTTTCCTGATCCTGATGGTCCGATGATGACCAGCTTTTCGCCTTCGGCCACTTCCAGACTTACATCTTTCAGCACATGCAGATCGCCGAAAACTTTGTTGATGTTAGAAAGTTTAATCATTGCTGTCATTTTGGAAACCGTTTGCTCGTTGGATTTGTTTTCTTGGAGTATATGAAGAATGCGCCGATGTGGTGAAAAAAAATTAAAAAAAGGGCTTTTTTTAATTATATTGTTCTTTATTGGTGCTTAATTGCACCAAAATAAATCAAAAGCCGCCTGCGGAAGCGGCTTTAGTAAGGAAAAATGAAGTTTCGGATCAGTGTTCTGGTGAGTCTATACGGGAAACGATGCGTTTTGAAGCTATGGCGTCGGAAATATCCTGTTGAATGGACAAGCCTTCCGTCGTAAGCATGTCACCGGTGATCTCTGCGTTGATCCCAAAATCAAATAGTTTTTTATAGAAATTCTTAATCAGCAGACGTCCTCCGGCCGTTCTTAGTACCGTACGCGGCATGATGTGTCTGAATAGTGCGATTGTACGTTCAATTTCTTCTTCACCTAATAAAGGTCTGTCTTCAAAAGGTGTTCCTTTGATGGGGGTTAAGATATTGATCGGAGTAGAAACGGCCCCAACACTTCTTAAAGTAAATGCGATGTCACAGCGGTCTTCAAAAGTTTCTCCCATACCAATAATGCATCCTGAGCATACCTCAAGGCCAGCATTGTGAGCTGCGTTGAGAGTTTGTAATTTTTGATCGTAGGTATGGGTGGTACACACCTGAGGAAAAAATCGTCTAGATGTTTCCAAATTGTTGTGGTAACGGGTTAGACCGCATGATTTTAAATAGTGCATTTCGTCTGCATCTATAAGACCTAAGGAACCGCAACAGCGGATCTTCAGTTCAGATGAAATTTTTTTATAGGCTTTTCCTACTTCTCTTATTTCATTTGGAGGCAATTTTAAGCCTGAAGTTACAATGGAAAAGCGGTGTACACCGTGATCGTTATTGTATTTTGCTTCTTTAAAAAATTCGTCGACAGTTTTTAAGCGGCTGATCCCGATTTTAGTATCAAAACGCCTGCTTTGGCTGCAGAATTTGCAATTTTCTGTACAATTCCCGCATTTTCCGTTTGAAATGCAGCACAGTTCAACTTTTTCTTTAAAAAAATGGCCGGTAATTTTTTTTGCGCTTCTCCGCAGTTGCTCCAGTGGATACTCAATAAATTTCAGCGCCTCATCACGGCTGATGAGATATCCTTGGAGAATTTGATCAGTAAGTTTCTCTAACTGCATAATCTTCCCTATTATCGTAAAAACGTCGTAACACCATGAAATTGTTTTTGGGGGTAAAAAGTCGCCTATCATTCAAGTGTATTGTGAGTGCTCAATATATTGCTTGATAAAGAAAATTGGAACATTCTTGGCAGAAAAATGCAAAATTTGAGTGAGATCAAGGAGTAAAAATAATTGTTATGTAAAAATTCAGCAATTTAAAATTTGGATTTCATTGATTTGTCTAAATAATTTATAAAATCGGCGGGATCCGCCAAAGCTGTCTTTCAAAGTCTTTTTAATCTGACATACTTCTTGTGAAGGTCATCGAACACAAGGAGTAGTATGACAAACAAGCAAAATACGCTAAGACATGAAGGAACTCGTAAGTACGGGCATTATGCAAACTATGACGGAGTATTAAAAAGCCTTTTTGGCATCAGATTGATGATGCGTTCCTTCATAAAAGAATTCGGCGAGAGCCTGCATCTGCCGTCTCTTGAGAGCGGAGAGCTCGAATTATTTCCTACCGAGCATGTAAGCGAGGACTTCAGGTTAAGACGTAATGATCTGATTTGGAAGTTTAAGCAGGAAGACGGGAGGGATTGTTATTTTCTGCTCATGCTTGAGTTTCAATCTGCAGTAGACCGTTTTATGGCTCAACGCATAATGGCGTACGTAGCCTTGGTTTACGACAGACTCAAAGGTCATGAAGATTTAAAAAAACGCAAGCGGAAACTGCCGCAGATTTATCCGGTGGTCTTATATGTGGGCTTTAACAAGTGGAATGCTCCGTTAACCACGGCCGAGCTTATAGAGCCGTGGTCTGCAGAAACAAAATTCATGGTACCCGATGTAAGGTATGCATTGTTGGATAACCGACATCTGCCAAAAGAAGCGCTCAGAGGATGCAAGGAGGCGGCAGGATTATTTTTAGACTGCGCCCGGGCTGAAGATCCGGACGCAGCCTATGACAGTTTCAAGCGTTTTTACAGCTATCTTAAGCACCATGAAGATAAGTCTGAAGATGAACAGGACAAGCAAAGACTCAAACAGAGCGTGCTCAACTGGTACCGGGTGTACCTGACATCCAAGGGGGTAAAATTGGAAGAAATCAAGAAGCTTGGTCAACTTGAAGAGGTGGATTCTATGTTTGACAACTGTGGTATGCGCTGGGACATGCTGTGGAGTCCTGAAATAAATGCGAAGATGGAAAAGTTCTTAGCTCAGAAGGCCAAAGCCAGAGAGGAAGGATTGGCAGAAGGCAGAGCCGAAGGAAGAGCTGAAGGAAGAGCTGAAGGAAGAGCCGAAGGAAAAGCTGAAGGGCTGGTCGAAGGCAGAGCAGAAGCCAACGGCACCTCTTTGTGTAAACTGCTGAGCGTTCGTTTCGGATCGCTTCCTCAGAAGATCCTCCGGGTAATAGGCAGGAAAATGGATGATGCAACTTTTGACAAATTGTTGCCATACGCATTAAACGCAACGTCTCTTGGGGAATTTGAAAGCAAAATGCATGAACTTAGCCGTGATGCAGATTGATTTTGCGATCTGGTCTGACAAGTCAGAAAGTCAATAAAAAACGGAGGGTGATCAAGTACTGATGCCCTCCGAGTTTTGACTACCATTTTGCTTTTTTGAGGGCTTCTTGGTAAAGTTTTTCGTATTCTTTACACGAATCAGACCATAAAAAACGCTTACTCATGGCATTGTGTTTGATGCGTCTCATTTCGTCGGGATCTTCTAAGTAGAGGATCAGAGTACGACGCAGACAAGATAACAATTCTTCTGCAGAAGGATCGTTAAAAATAAAACCGTTGCCGTGTTCGCGATCTCGATCATAGTCAATGACGGTGTCGCGTAAACCACCTACAGCACGGACTATGGGCAAAGTACCGTAAGCTAGTGAGTAAATCTGATTTAATCCGCATGGTTCAAAAATAGAAGGCATAAGAAAGAAGTCCGAAGCTGCTTCAATTTGGTGAGCCATGACATTGTCGTATTTTGGTAAAAACACCATTTTATTCTTATGCCTGTCGGCGATTTCCTGCATTTGCCGCTGTAAGTTAGGATCTCCTGTGCCTTCAATGATGATTTGTACTTTATGTTGCAAAAAGCGATCAAGGATTGGCAACAATAATCCGATTCCTTTTTGATCGGTAAGTCTTGCTACCATGCCGTAGATGGGAGTATCTCCCATTTCAAGTCCGAGTTTTCGTTGTAACAGGTATTTGCCCAGTACTTTTTCTTCAAGAGTATCTTTGGAGTAGCGTATGCGCAACAAAGAATCGGTGGACGGATCCCAGTCTGAGTAGTCGCAACCGTTGACTATGCCAGAAAGATCATCTCGTCTTGACAGAAAATTTACCGTCATTCCGTGTCCGCCCAAATAGGTGGTAAGTTCATAAGCATAGCCAGGGGAGACCGTATTTATTTTGTCGGCGTAAAAAACTCCCATTTTTAAAAAGTTGGCGCAGGAACCTGAACATATCATTTCGTGTCTTATGTTGCGGATCTCCGGCACCAAGTACAGTTGTCCCTGATCAAAAACTCCCTGAAATGCAGCGTTGTGAATGGTGAGTAGGGAGCGCGTTTTATCAAAGAAAGCGTCATGTGCATATTTTAATCGCAGGATCATCGGAGACACTGCTGTATGCCAGTCGTTGCAGTGCAGAATATCGGGACGGAATCCCAATTGTTTTGTTGCTTCAATAGCAGCTGCACAGAAGAATACGTATCTTATGCCGTTGTCAGCATAGGCCTGATTATTGTCGCCGTATAACGAGGTACGGTCAAAGAAACGCTGGCAGTCTATCAACCAAACTTCGACGTCTCCAAGAAAAGTTTGTCTTACTCTGTAAGGGATCCGAATGTTTTCGTTGGGATTATCCTGATTCAGTATTCCTTCATAAATAACGCGGAATTTGTCAGCTCCTTTAATGAGGCTGTAGCAAGGGATCATCAATCTTACTTCATGCCCGTTGGCCTTTAATTGCAAGGGCAACGCTTTGGCAACGTCAGCAAGCCCACCGGATTTAATCAAGCCGGCAGCCTCCGATGCGAGAAACAGGATGTTCATAATTAAGCAAACCTCTTGGTGGTTTAAGGTACCGTTACCACGATACCGATTTTCAAACTGATGGTTTCATTTTACACACCGCAGCTTCATCTTCTGGTGATGTTCTGCTCAGTAACGAGATCCGTCACAAAATTTGTTGAAAATATGAAAACGCGATTCAGTCGATACGAAATGACGGGAAATCATAAAAAATGAATCACGGTAACATGCCGAGCACGGCGCTATTGTTACCGAGAACGTTTTTGCATACAAATTCATTTATGGCATCTTTTCAGCATGTGTGTTTAACGTAAACGTTTGTAGAATTATTTTTAAAAAAGTGTGAATGAGGTAGAGAAAATCAACATTTCTTGTAGCTAAAACAGTTTAGCTCTACGTATAATGCGCCTGCACTTGATTAAAATATTCTAAAGGAGTTTGATTTATCATGAAGAAATTAGGCGTTGTCGCAGTCAGCACTCTGGCTTTGGCTGTTTCCGGCTTCGTTGCTTCCGCAAATGCAGCCGAGACCGTTTGGAAACTCGCATTTAACCAGCCTGAAGGTCACCCTGAGATGGTTGCCGTTCAGGAATTCTCCAAGAAGCTTGAAGCTGCTACCAACGGCAAATATGCAATCGAAGTGTTCCCTAACGAACTTTTGGGTTCTCAGAAAGAAACCATTGAAATGGTGCAGAACGGTTCTTTGGAATTCTCCTTGGTTGCAGGTTCTTTGCTTGAGAACTGGAGCCCGGATTTTGCCGTGTTCAACCTCCCTTATGTCTTCAAGGATTACAAGCACTTACAGCGTGTAGTTAAGGACAAGAAGATTGTCGGCGATCTGTTCAAGTCCATCGAGCCTCAGGGGATTACCGTTTTGTGCGCTCAGTACTCCGGTACTCGTAACGTCTATACCAAGAACAAGGAAGTAAGAACTCCTGCTGATCTCAAAGGCTTGAAGATCCGCGTGATGCAGTCTGACACAATGGTTAAGATGCTTAACTACATGGGCGGTACCGGCACTCCTATGGGCCAGGGCGAAGTTTACACTGCTATTCAGACCGGTGTTCTTGACGGCGCTGAGAACAACGAAGTTACTTACTATGCTTTGAAGCAGCACGAGGTCGGCCCTATCTACAATCTTACCGGTCACCTCATGATGCCGGATTACATTGTAACCAATACCCAGTTCTACAACAGCCTGCCTGCTGAAGTTAAAGATTTCTTCGAGAAGAATCTTGACGGTTTGGTCGACGACGAGTTCGAGCGTTTCCAGGCTCAGGTTTCTAAGTCAATCGAAGCTGCTCAGAAGGAAGGCACCAAGGTTATCAAGGCCGATCAGGAAGCCTTCAAGAAGGCTGTTGAGCCTCTCATCAAAGAGAAGGTCTCCACTCCTTCAGCCAAGGCTCTTTACGATGCCGTTCAGGCTACCCGCGACTGATGAGCATAACGCTCAAAGCGCTTAAATAAACTAGATAATGGGGCTTTATATCCTAAAGCTCCATTTTCGTTTTTTTTAATTCAACGCTTTTGGAGAAAAATTTTAATTATGGAAGCATTGACTGCAATAAAGAAGATCTTGGATAAGATCCTGATCTATCTTTGCATAATCTGCTGTGCAGCCATGGTAATACTGGTTTCTTATCAGGTTGCCTCTCGTTTTATTCTTGATGATCCTTCCGCTATTTCAGAAGAAGCTGCACGCATTTTCTTTGTTTGGATGGGCCTTTTTGCTTCTGCTTTGCTTTACGGTGAAAAGGGACATATGAATATTTCATATATTCCTGAAAAGTGTGGTTTCGTTGGCGGTCAGATCCTTTCTATTTTGAGCGAGATCTGCACATTCGGTATGGCTATGTGGGTTTTGACCTACGGCGGTTATATCGTAACCATGAATGCCATGGGGCAGGTTAATTCAGCAATGACTTGGTTGCGCGTCGGCGTTATTTATTCCGTGATCCCTATCAGCGGATGCTTCGTGCTTTTTTATGCCGTTTACAATGTTTTGAACTCGATTCAGAAGCTCGCTCACGGCAAGCAGGATAAGGAGTAACAACAAATGCTGACCACTTCCGTAATCGTCTATCTTTTGATTATGACCCCGATCCTGCTGGTTTTGGGTGTACCTATCGGTACATCGATTTGCCTGGGGTCCACTCTCTCCATCTTTTCAATCATGGGACCTACCGCCCCGTTGAACGCAGCCAACCGTATTTTTGCTGGTATGAACAGCTTTGCATTGTTGGCTATTCCGTTCTTCGTGCTTGCCGGTAATATCATGAATACCGGCGGTATTGCAGCTAAACTCATCAACCTTGCCAAGGTTTGCATCGGTTTTATTCCCGGTGCACTGATGCACACTAACATTGTTGCAAACATGCTCTTTGGTGCCATTTCAGGTTCAGGTGTGGCTGCAGCTGCTGCTATCGGCTCTGTGGTTTTGCCGGGTGAGGCCAAGGAAGGTTACGATACCAAATTATCTGCAGTGGTGAATATCGCTTCAGCTCCTGCCGGAATGATCATTCCTCCTTCGAATATTTTCATTATTTATTCGTTGGCATCAGGCGGTGTTTCCGTGGCAGCCCTGTTCGTTGCCGGTTATATTCCCGGCATCATGTGGGGCTTGGCTGTGATCGGCGTTGCTGCATTTTATTCATGGAAAATGGGTTATAAGACCTCGATAGTTCCGGGCTGGGGATTACGTGCCAAAATTATTTTGGAAGCCATTCCTGCTGTTTTCCTTATCATACTGATCATCGGCGGTATTATTTCAGGTTTCTTTACCCCTACCGAAGCATCCTGCGTGGCGGTGGTTTATGCGGCGATTGTTTCTGCATGTTCAAGAACTCTGCCTCTGAAAAAGATCCCCGGCATGCTGCTTGATACTGCAAAGACTACCGGACTCATCGTTTTCCTGATAGGCGTTTCTGCTATCCTCGGATGGGTGCTTGCTTATGCCAAATTACCGAATATGATCGCTCAGGCTTTGCTTAACTTCTCTGATTCTGCATCCGTGATCCTGCTTGGCATGATGGTGATCATGTTGGTCGTAGGTTGCGTGATGGATCCTGCTCCTGCAGTGTTGATCTTCACTCCTATTTTCCTACCTGTAGCCATAAAACTTGGTATTTCTCCTATCCACTTCGGTGTGATGATGGTGTTCAACCTTTCCTTGGGTGCTATCACTCCTCCTGTAGGACCGATCCTGTTTACAGGTTGCAGAATTGCACGTAAGTCCATCGACGAAGTATTCTTGAAGATGTTGCCTTTCTTCGGTGCTTTGATCGTAACTTTGATCCTGGTGACTTTGATCCCTGCTTTGTCCATGGCATTGCCTACTTGGGCAGGTCTCGTGCATTAAAAAATTTTTAGGTTGTTGATCAACCGTTCAAAAGCCCGCGCATGTCGCGGGTTTTTTTTTTAGAGAAAATTTTTTTAAACTGAAACTTCAGATCTACAAGATGAACAGTAAATAACATTTAATCTTTTGATAGATAAACAATAATTTTGTTATCAATCAAGAATGTGCCTTAAGTAATTTGAGATATTGATCACGATCTTTTCTTAAAGGCACTGCCATGCAAGCATTGTCTTTGTATTTTCATTACATAGCTTTCAAGAAGACGCCTCAAGGCGCAAGCGGAGAAAAAATGGA
>CABQMD010000034.1 GCA_902465145.1 uncultured Succinatimonas sp.
GGCGGTACTCCTTGTTGTGATCAGATAAGAACTGTTCTTAAAGAAAAACGTGATGACGATGTGCTTTGTGATGAAGCTGAATTGCTTTTGATGTATGCAAGCCGTGCTCAGCTTACCAAAACGGTGATCAAGCCTGCACTTGCTGCAGGAAAAGTAGTTGTATGTGATCGCTATGATCTGTCAACTCTTGCTTATCAGGGAGCAGGACGCGGGATCAAAGAAAGTACGATAAAAAATGTAAGGCAGGCGGCCATAGGCAATTTTGCCCCGGATCTCACCTTACTTTTTGATTTGGATGTGAAGCTGGGAATGGCGCGTGCCGGTAAACGCGGTGCCATGGATCGTATTGAAAGCTCGGGAGACGCTTTTTTTGAAAAGGTGCGCGCGGGGTTTTTGCGTTTTGCCAAAGAAGATCCAGAGCATATAAAAGTGCTTGATGCCTCCTTAAGACCTGACGAGATCAGTGCAAAAATCAAGAGCATTTTGGACGAATTTTATGTGTGAATTGGCTCCCTGGTTATTAAATCCTTTTCATGAGTTTGTCTCGGCCTTTGCTCAAAGACGTCTGCCAGGATCATTGATCTTATCTTGTGCAAACGGTTTGGGATCTGAGTTTTTGGCGGCAAATATGGCCAAACATTACCTTTGCCATGCTCCTACAGATCAGGGGCCTTGCGGGCATTGTCGGGCTTGCCTTGCTCTTGAAAACGGAGAACATCCTGATTTTATACGAGTACCTGCAACCCTGGCAGATGAAGTAAAACCGCAGGACGGAAAACAGTCAAACGGTTTGTTACGTACGCTTGTCGATGATGCATCAAAAGGGCATTCAGCGGTACAGCGTTATGTACGCATTGCAAGTCTCAGAGCTATGCAGGAGCGTATTTCGGAGTCGGCCGCCATGGGACACGGCAAAGTTGCGATCATTTCCGATGCCCAATTCATGCCACCCAGTGCTGCCAATGCGGTGCTTAAAACCTTTGAAGAACCTCCTGAGAATACGCTTATTATCATGGTTACCACCTCTTTGGATGCTCTGTTGCCGACCATTTTGTCAAGAGCGTATAAATTGAGGGTTGCAGGTCCTAGTTTTTCTGAAGCTAAGGATTTTCTTGAAAAGAAATTGCCGACAACGGCAAAAGAACAGTTGGAACTTGCTTTGTGTTTAAGTTATAACGCTCCCTACGGAGCCGTAAGACTTTTAAACTCAGCATTTAAAGTAGGCAAAAGCGAACGTCAGCTTATGGACGTATTGGTTAATGCCTTGCGCACTTTAGCCGCCTTTTTTGAGGATAGAACATCGCTTGATAAGCTTATCGATGCTTTAAAGGTGTTGCCGTCCGAGCTTTGTTCAAGACTTTTGGAAGAGATTATCTTTGAGGCTTTAAAATACAAAGCAGGAGTGAAAAGAGAAAGATTGCCGTTGATGTCTTTTTTGCCCTATGACAGATTGGCATTTCTTCAGGCTGCAAATCTTTTTGCAGCAAGCCGCGATCTCAAATTCATCGCGACAGCAGCTCCCATGCCTCCGTCAAGGGCTCCTGCGGCACAACTTCGCACTTGGTTTTTAAAACTTACGGGACGTTTATGATCCTAAATCGCTATATTTTTAAAGAGATCTTAAAAGTTCAGATCGTCACCTTCGTGGTGCTTTTGTCGGTATTTTTGTGTCAAAGCCTCATTCGTTACATAGGCAGAGCCGCATCCGGTGACACTCCTGCCGACGTAGTCTTTTCAATGGTAGCGTATTCAGTACCGTCAATCTGCTATCTGATGTTGCCTTTGTCACTGTTTGTAGCAGTCATCAGCGCAGTAGGACGCATATGCTCTGATTCTGAAATGGTAGTGATGAGATCATCTGGGTTTGCAGATGCGTCAATTCTTAAAATTGCCCTGTTACTTTCTGTATTTACGGCCCTTACAGCTGCTGTTAATTCGTTATATCTCATGCCTGAGGCTTCCAGAGCTCAATTACAGTTGCGTCAGGATGCCCAGAACAATCCGCGTTATCTGCCCATAGAAAGCGGCAGATTTGTGAATTTTTCATCAGGTGAAAACAATTATGTGATTTATATTGAAAACGTTCAGGGTCGCGGCGGTCATGAACGCCACATGGGTAACGTTTACGTGATGAATAACAGTTTCGGAGCAGACAGCTCTTTTACGGCTTCGGTAAGCGGCGAAGTTACATATGACGATGAAGGATATCAATGGCTTGATTTAGGACAGGGAAATCGTTATGAACGTGATCCTAAAAACGGTTCGTATCGCAGTATTTTCTTTTCATCCTCAAAGCTTCCGGTAGGCTTTAATGAAGCTCAGCGTATAGACGAAAGCGATATCAGTGCGGTTTCAACGTTATCTCTTTTAAAAGCAGAGGATCATGCGTCCCGTCTTGAACTGCAGTGGCGATTGGCACCGGTGTTTGCAGTGATTGTACTTACCATGATCGCGGTGCCTTTGGCTATGGTTAACCCGCGTCAGGGGCGTTTTTCAAGATTATGGCAGGCTATTTTGATTTATGCTGCTTACTATCTGCTGCTCTTGGCCATGCGTAATATGATCAATGCCGGTCGTATGTGGATGTTGCCGGGACTGTACCTGGTTCCGACGGTATTTATTTTGCTGGCGGCGTTTCCTTTAAACTTGCAGGGCAGGTTGTTACGTCGCAGGAAGAAAGCTTAAAAAAAGAGGGGGGGGCAAAGCCCCCCTTAAATTTAATTGAAGATTTCCGACATCACCTTAACCTGCTCTTTGCAGCGATCGATGATGGCTGCCGTGTCGGTTCCGGAGGAAATAAACTGGAAGCCCAAATCTTTCCAGAATCTGATGTCATCTGCTCCTGCATAAGCTGCCGCTACGCCTATAGGCTTATGCACCTTTTGACATTTGGCTATCACGGTCTTCATAAGCTCTACGACTTTCGGGTGTTTGGTCTGATTAAGTAGCCCGATTGAACCTGACAGATCGCAGGGACCTACGATAAATCCGTCGCATCCTTTGACTTTTAACATGTTGTCCAAATCGTTTACCGCATCGATGTGTTCTATCTGGGCAAAACGGCACATGGCATCGGGGGCTTCTTTGATGTATTCATCAAGAGGGATCCTTCCGTAGCCGCAGGCACGTTTCGGGCCGAATCCGCGTTTTCCAAGCGGAGGATAAAGACAGGCATCCATGGCTTTTTGGAGTTCGGCGGCAGAATTTACATTAGGGAAAATTATGCCGTCAGGTCCCATTTCCAAAACGCGTTTGGCCAAAAAAGGTTCGTTTTGCGGAACTCTGACTAAAGATGCAGCTCCACCTGCTTTACAGGCAATGATCTGATTTAGAACGGTTTCGTAGTCCTGAGCCTGATGTTCGGTATCAACCCAGATGAAATCAAAACCGCAGGCAGCCGCCATTTCGGAAATGCAAGGCTCGGCCAGATCCACTTCAAAGCCTATGAGCTGTTCTCCTTTTAATAGGCGTTCCTTGAATTTGTTCATATACGCTCCTGAGTATCTTTTTTGGACTCTTTTTCCAAAGCGGCAGCTGCTTCTGCTATGGCTTTGGCATCCTCGTCTTCGCTTAGCGCAGCCTGCTTTTCAAGATCCTGTCTGCGGGTTATCTCACCTCCTGTAAGGATGTCCTGTACGGCATAAATTACGTCGCGTACGGCATAGATCACCATAAAAAGAGCCGAAAGGGGAATACAGGCGTAAAACCATGACATCTTTACTACGGATGGCAGAGTAAAGGTGGCTTTGACGTTGGTTTTTATACACAGTTTGATGCCGAAATAAAGGATCACGGCGTAGGTTATGAGCATGATCACAGTTGAAATCAGGCGGCAGTAGCGACCTGAGGCTTTTCCGTGCATCCTGTCTACCAGAATATCCACCATGAAATGATCTCCGGTACGAACAAGTTCGGCTGCGGATAAAAAGATCATGTACACGAGGAAAAACTGGATTATTTCGTCGATCCAGGTAGGGTTCCAGGAAATGAAAGATGCTCTGGTAAGAATATTCATCAAAAACAGAGCAAATACCACCATGAGGCAGAAACCTGCAAGAGCGCGGGTGACTTTTCCGACCACGGCTTCTGATTTGAAATAAGCTTTCATTGTATCTCCTTAAACTCCGTACCCTAAATAAGTAGGTAACCAGGTGGTCAAAGGTTCAACGAACGCTACCAACAGTGTTACGAAGATCATTATGAGTACAAAAGGTACCGCCGCTTTACCTATGTTCATGACTTTTTCCTTGGTAATGGACGACATGACGTATAGGTTCAGCCCCACAGGCGGAGTCAAAACTCCCGAGGCCAGGGCAATGCACATAACGATGGCAAGTTGCACGGTAGGGTAGTGATAGGCTACCGACAGAGGATAGAAAATAGGTACCGTGATGAGCAAAATGGCGGTGCCTTCCATAAAGCAACCCATGATGA
Source organism: uncultured Succinatimonas sp. (assembly GCA_902465145.1). Taxonomy (GTDB): domain Bacteria; phylum Pseudomonadota; class Gammaproteobacteria; order Enterobacterales; family Succinivibrionaceae; genus Succinivibrio. Next base: position 4,435 of record CABQMD010000034.1, read on the forward strand.
GCAGCAGGATGATGATCATGATCAAAATAGGCGTGATGTTTGAGAAGGTATCAACCATCTGTTGCACCACCATATGAGGGATCCTGGTCTTAAGCAATACGTGCTGGAAGAAAGCTGCGGTTGCAATGACGAACATGATCTGTCCTGTGGATTTTGCAGTTGCCCAGAATATACCAGGCAGATCGGCAAGTTTTAATTTGCGATATTTGAAAAATCCAAGCAGCATTGCATAAAAAGCGGCAACGGCAGCAGCTTCGGTAGCTGTAAAAAGACCTATGAAAATACCGCCTAAAACGATCACCGGGATAAGCAAAGCCCAAATTGCTTTCATGCCCAATTGAATGCGCTCCTGCATAGGCACGGCTGGTACTTTGCCGAAATTTGAGTGGCGTGCTTCATAGCTTGAATAGAGTATGAATAGCAAACCGGTAAGAATTCCGGGAATGGCTCCGCCTAAGAAGAGAGCATTGACTGAAGTCCCCGGAACTAATGATGCAAAAAGGATCAGGGTGATTGAAGGGGGAATGATAGGTCCCAATCCGCCGCCTGCGGCAATAGCAGCACAGGAGAAAGGCTGATCGTAACCGGTACGGCGCATTTCTGCTATGGCGATCATACCGACTCCGGCTGCCACGGCTGCAGCAGATCCTGACATTGCGGACATGATCATGCATGAGGCAATGGCGGCATTGGCAAGACCGCCCCAGCGATGTCCCAAACAGGCTCTTGCAAAGGCAAAGAGATCTTTTGAAACGCCGCCTTTGTTCATGAAGTTGCCCATGAGCAGGAAGAAAGGTATGGCCATGAGCGTAATGCCTTTGACCTGATCGTACATGCTTGAGGGCAGACGTACCATATTGTTGAGATTGGCCTCACCCATACCGAAATAAGTGGCAATGGAAATGAAGGCCATACTGCCGGCCGTGGTGACGCCTATGAAAAGCGTAACTAACACGCCGAAAAACATAATAAACATTATCATGGTGTTGGCACCTAATTTTAAAGGTTAAAAAAAGCACGATTCAGTAAGGCTAAATCGTGCTCTTTCCTAAGTGTTTAGCCTTAAGCCATGATCACTTGATGGCCTTCAACAGATTGTCAAGCTCTTCCTGACCGCAAAGTTTTGCGATCTTTTCATAAGCAGGGCCCATCTTGTCCTTGAAGCTCTGTTTGTCAACTTCGGTGACATTCATCCCCTTGCTCTTGAGTTTGGCTATGATGTCAGCTTCTTGGCCCGAGATCAGCTGACGGGTAAGGTTCTGGGCGTCAGTGGCGGCCTTTTGAATGACTTTCTGCAGATCAGGGCTCATTTCATCAAATTTGTCTTTGTTGATGAGCAAAGCCTGCATGTCGAAGAAGTGTCCGGTAAGGGACAGTTGGTTCTGGCACTCATAGAAAGAGTCGGCCAAAATGGTGGCAACGGGGTTTTCCTCGGCATCAACCACGCCTTGTTTTAAGGATTGGTAAAGCTCTGAGTAGGCGATGGTCTGAGTATTGGCACCCAAAGCGTCGAAAGTAGCGAGCAGACCTACGGATCCTGGTACACGGATCTTCACACCTTTGAGATCATCGGCGTTTTTAACCACGATGTCTTTGGTAGTGACATGACGGAAGCCGTAGTCAAATACGCCCAGAGGCTCCATGTTCATCTTCTCTTCAACATCGGCTTTCATCCAGGGCATGATGTAGTCGTCGATGACTTTATGAGCCTGATCGTAGTCCTTAAAGAGGAAAGGAGCACCCAATGCGGCAAGTTTGGGAATATAGGTAGTCATGTTTGACTGAGAGGCAATTACCAGATCCACATCACCGCCGTTGAAGCATTGATCAAGCAGAGCAGGCTGATCGCCTAATTCTCCTGCAGGATAAACTTCGACCTTTACCTTGCCGCCGGTAGCTTCGCTGACTTCCTTTGCAAAAAGCATGGCAGCCTGATTGTGAGCGTGGCTTGCTGCGGCGGTATGAGCCAAAGACAATTTCATGGATTCAAATTCGGCTGCATTGACGGAGCTTACGCAAAAAACGGTGCAAGCGGCGACGGCGGCAGCAAGAACGGTGGTCTTATATTTCATGGTTGTACCCCTGATGTCTGATGTTGTTTAATTTGTAAGCAGGATCCGCTGTAGATAAACGGATCCTTTATTTATTTGATTTAAAGTTTGATGCCCAAGGCTTCCACGGTACTGTCGGTTAAGGCCTTGAGAGCTCTTACTTCTTCTTTGAAGGTTTCGGTAAGTCCGCTACAATCCTTAGTTCTGGTGCCGGTGGTAATGGGCAAGCCCTCGAATTTATTTAAATAATACTTTGCGTTTACCGGATAATATTGTCTTTCGATTAGAGATGTGATCGTGAGCAGATCCTGAACCTTTTGAGCTTTAGGATCGTCGAGGTGATCACAAAGCCAAGCGTAAAGTTTCATCTGGAATGAGGCCATTACGCCGCAGAAGCCTTCGCATCCTGCCAAAATGGAATCGCGCAGAGTAGAGGTATTGGCATTGTAGATCTTAAGGTTCGTACCCTTGACGGCTACGGCACGTTCTTTTAACAAGGCCAAATCACAGCAGGTATCCTTTAAGAAGAAGAAACGTCCTGAGTTTGCGCACCATTTCAAATTCTCTATGCTTACAAGGCGTTTGTAAGGGTAGGGACATTCGTAAAGACCCAAAGGCAGATCTTCTGGCAGGGCATCGGTGACTTTCTTTAAGTTTTCAAGCCAGACTTCGTCGCTTTCGTTTTCTTTGGCAAAGCGGTTGGTTATGAAAATCAAAGCGTCGGGTTTTAAGGCTGCAATGGCTTGCAATTCGTCAACCTGATCTTCAAAAGAGTCAGATATGTGTCCTGAGACGATGACGGGGACGCGGCCTTTGGCAGTTTCAATTACCGTTTTGGCAATATTTACGCGTTCTTCCTTTGACAAAAAGAACATTTCGCTTGATTGGCAGTCGGAGAACAGTCCTGAACATCCGTTGGTAATATACCAGTCAGTCAGGGCTTTTAAGCCTTCGTAATCTACTTCTTGTGAGTCCTGAGTGAAAGGGGTAAGCATCACCGGCCAAGCACCGCCGGGGAATTTTTTAGAAGACATTGCAACCTCACATGTAATTGCTTTGAAATACTGTAACAATTTTGTTTCTTTTAGACTAATGTTAAAGGTAGTCTTGTTCCATGAATAAAAGCACGGAAAGTATAACGATCTTCATAAAATATTAAGGCGTTTTTAAACTTGTGATCTGCGGCATAAGTCTGATGTTAGATAACTGTTTGTAAACAGATCCCGAAAAAGACGGGAAAATTAGTACTGGAGATCCGTTGATCTATGAATAGAACTTTAAAAGTGATGATATGACAATTTTAGCTTTGTTTTGTTTTCGTTATTTTGGTGACTGGAGGAAAATTTTGGAAAAGGTAATAGAAAATATGTGAATATTGTTTTGAAATCACAAAATTTTTGGAAAAAAAAATCCGGTACTAAACCGGATATTTTGAAGTGGTCGGTGATGTGGGATTTGAACCCACGGCCCCTACCTCCCTAAGATAGTGCGCTACCAGGCTGCGCCAATCACCGACAACGTGAATAAGTATAGCGTTTAATTTTAAAAAA